>JBHIBR010000341.1:0-2560 GCA_046759145.1 Nitrospinota bacterium
GGGGCCGCCCAAACAGCTGAGAGCTCGCAGCCGCCGGCCGCCGCCGAGGGCGCCGCTCCCACCCCCACGACGAAGGACCCCAAGGACATCGCCGTCCCATTCCAGCGTTCCCTCATCCGCTACGAGAAGGGTTTCTACCAGGTCGTGGAGGCCTGGATGGTGGAGAACCGAGGGAAGGCGACCTACGTGGGCGACGGCGTGACGCTGCGCTTTCCCCTTCCCACCAACCTGCAGGGCTTCGAGATCCTCGCCGCGCCCCACGGTCTGAGCCCGGCTTCGCTCGTGCGCACGGCCGATGGCCTCGCCACCCGTGAGCCCATCGCTCCCGGCCGACGCCTCGTGGTGCTCTTCTACCGGGTGGAGGCCACCTACGGGGGGGCTACGGTGGAGCGGAGGTTTCCCTATCCCGTCACCCGCTACGACCTGCTGGCGGCGGCCGATGAGGTCGAGGCCCGACCGGCGGGAGGGGAGGCGGAGTTTCGGGTCGCCGGGAGGGAGGAGTTCCAGGGGGTTCAGTACGTGCGCCTCACGGCCTCGAATATCCCCGCGGGGGCGCGGCTGAGCGTCCACCTCAGCACCCCCTCGAGCGGCCTCACGGGGCCTATCTTCGCCGGCCTGGCGGCCGTCCTCTTGGCCGGGGGGACGGGAGCGGCCGTGCTCCTTCGGCGGAGGAGGAACAGCGCCCTCCGGGCCGAGCTCGAGCGACACGAGCTGCTGCGGGCCATCGCGGAGCTGGACGACCGCCTGGCAGGGGGCTCCATCAGCGAGGAGGAACACGCCTCCCTGCGCGAGCCGAAGTTCCAGCGCCTTCTCGACCTCACCCTCCAGATGCGGTCGCGCCGCCGGTGAGCGCCCAAGTGGCGCCCGATCCCTTCATCGAATTAGAGGCTGTGGGGAAGTGCTTTGGGCCTCATTGGGCCCTCCGAGATGTAAGCTTCCGCCTGGAGCGGGGACAGGCGCTGTGCCTCTTCGGGCCCAACGGATCGGGGAAGACGACCCTTTTGCGGATCCTCGCCCGCCTCCTCCGGCCCAGCGCGGGAGAGGTGAGGGTGGAGGGGGCGCCCCTGGGCTCTCTAGGGGATGGGAGCCGCCGGGAGGCGGGGTTCCTCACCCACGCGAGCTTCCTCTACCCGGCCCTCTCGCCCCGGGAGAACCTGCTCTTCCACGCGCGCCTCTTCCGCCTGGAGAGGCCGGCCGAGCGGGCAGAGAAGGTGCTGGGTGAGCTGGGCCTCGCGGGCCGGATGCACGACCCCGTTCGCGTCCTCTCCCAGGGGCTCCAGCGCAGGGTCGCCATCGCGCGCGCCCTCCTGCACCGACCCTCCCTGCTGCTGCTGGATGAGCCCTTCGCGGGGCTCGATCAGGGGGCGGCGGATGGGCTTGTGGATCTCCTCAAGCGCCATCGAAGGGAGGGGCGGACCCTCATCCTCACCACCCATGATTTCGGCCGCGCCCTCGCCCTGGCCGACCGGCTGGGCATCCTGAGGGCGGGGCGGCTTGTGGATTGGCGCGAGGCGGAGGGGATGGAAGTCGAGGCCCTCGCCGCTTCTTACCGGGAGCATACCGCGCGGTGAGAGAGTACTTTGGCGCCGCCTGGGCCATCTTCCTCAAGGACGCCCGGGAGGAGTGGCGCTCCCGGGAGGGGCTGGCCGCGATGGTGATCTTCGCCCTCCTGGTCTTGACCCTCTTCAGCTTCGCATTCGGTCCGGGGGAGGAGGGAGCGGGCTCCCCCGCTCTCTCGCCGGGGGTGCTCTGGCTTGCCATCCTCTTCGCGGCGGTTTTGGGGCTCAACCGCTCGCTCGCCGCAGAGCGGGAGAGCGAGGGGCTTCAGGCGATGCGGCTCGCGCCCATCGAGCGGAGCGCCATCTTCCTGGGAAAAATGCTCAGCAACCTGTTCTTCCTCCTTCTGCTGGAACTGGTTGCTTTCCCCATCTTCGGCGCCCTCTACCGGGCGCCCCTGGCGGAGGTGGCTTTCCCCCTGGCCCTGGTGACCCTGGCGGGGACGGTGGGGGTCTCGGCGGCGGGGACGCTCATCGCCACCATGGCCTCGGCGAGCCGCGCCCGGGAGGTGCTTCTGCCCGTCCTCCTCTTCCCCATCCTCGTGCCCGTCCTCATCGCCGCCGTGAAGGCCACGGGCGGCCTCCTGCGGGGGCAGGGCTTGGGCGCCGTCTCGGACTGGCTGCGGCTACTCGTTGTCTTTGACGTGGTGTTCGTGATAGCATCACTGTTAGTGTTTGAGTACCTGATCGAGGAGTGAAAACAATATGTTTTGGGAGGCTACCCCGCCGGTTGGGCCGACCAATTGGGGCGAGACTTTCCCCTCCGAGCCTCCCCATGAAAGATAAACTCCTAGCCCTGGCGACCGTCGCCGCGATGGTGTTCGGCATCGCCGCATCCCACCTCATTGCGGGGACGGACCGCATCCAGGGAACCCCCCAGCGCATCTTCTATGTCCACGTCCCGGCCGCCTGGATCGCTTTCTTCGCCTTTTTCCTGGTCTTTTTGTTCTCGCTCCTTTACTTGTGGAAAAACGCTCGAACTTATGACCTCTGGGCGCACGCCT
>JBHIBR010000342.1:0-2557 GCA_046759145.1 Nitrospinota bacterium
CACCGAGGCCCGGATGACGGCCCTCGCCGAGGAGATGCTGCGGGACATCGACAAAGAGACGGTGGACTTCGTCCCCAACTATGACGGCACCCGGCAGGAGCCGGTGGTGCTCCCCGCGCGCGTTCCCAACCTCCTTGTGAACGGGGCGTCGGGGATCGCCGTGGGGATGGCCACCAACATCCCGCCCCACAACCTCGGCGAAGGGGTGGACGCCCTGGTGCTCCTCCTCGAGAAACCCGGCGCGACGCTGGAGGAGTTGATGGCCGTTCTGCCGGGGCCGGACTTCCCCACGGGCGGCATCGTGGTGGGTCGGGAGGGGATCCGGGAGGCTTACGCCACCGGGCGCGGGAGCCTCCAGCTGCGCGCCCGCGCCTTCGTGGAGCGGCACCCCCGCACCGGGCGCGAGAGCATCGTCATCAGCGAGATCCCCTACCAGGTGAACAAGGCCAAGCTCGTGGAGAAGATTGCCGAGCTCGTCCAAGAGCGCCAGCTCGAGGGGGTGGCCGACGTCCGGGACGAGAGTGACCGGGAGGGGATGCGGATCGTCGTCGAGCTCAAGCGGGACGAGACGGCGGGCCCTATCCTGAACGCGCTCTACAAGCACACCCAGATGCAGGTCACCTTCGGCGTCATCAGCCTGGCCCTGGTGGACAACCAGCCGCGGGTGCTCGGCCTGCGGGAGCTGCTGGAGAGTTTCCTCCGCTTCCGGCGCGAGGTCATCCTCCGGCGCAGCCGCTACGAGCTGCGCCAGGCGGAGCACCGGGTGCACATCGTGGCGGGGCTGCGGACCGCCCTCGCGCAGATCGACGCCGTGATTGCCCTCATCCGCGCGAGCCGCACCCCGGAGGAGGCACGGGGGGGGCTGGTGGCGCGCTTCAAGCTCAGCGCCCCCCAGGCCCAGGCCATCCTGGAGATGCGCCTCCAGCGCCTCACCGCCCTCGAGCGCTCGAAGCTGGACGAGGAGCACGCGGAGCTCCAGAAGACCATCGCGCACCTCCGGCGCGTGCTCGCCGAGGAGCCCCTCCAGCGGCAGATCATCCGGGAGGAGCTGCTGGAGCTCAAGGAGAAGTACGGCGACGCCCGCCGCACCGAGATCCAGGACGCCGCGGCCGACATCGCCCTCGAGGACACGGTGGTCGAAGAGGACATGGTGGTCACCATCAGCCACACCGGCTTCATCAAGCGGAACCCGGTGACCCTCTTCCGCATCCAGCGGCGGGGAGGGAAGGGCGTGCGGGGCGTGGGGACGCGGGAGGAGGACTACGTGGAGCAGCTCTTTGTGGCCTCCAGCCGCGACCTCATCCTCTTCTTCACCAACACCGGCCGCTGCCACTGGCTCAAGGTGTATCAGCTCCCCCAGGGGGGACGGGCAGCCCGCGGGAGGGCCATCGTGAACCTCCTTCAGCTCTCCTCGGGCGAGCATGTCACGGCGGCGCTCCCGGTGCGCCGCTTCGAGCCCGACCGCTTCCTCCTCGTGGCCACCAAGAAGGGGGTGTTGAAGAAGACCGAGCTCGCCGCCTTCAGCCGCCCCCGGGCGGGGGGCGTCATCGCGCTCCGCCTGGATGAGGGGGACGAGCTCATCGCCGTGCGCCAGACGGATGGCAGCCGCGAGGTCTTCCTCGGCACCCGCAAAGGGATGGCCGTCCGCTTCAAGGAGTCCGAGGTGCGCCCCACGGGGCGGGGGGCGCGGGGCGTGGCGGGCGTGCGGCTGGATCCCGGGGACGAGGTGGTGGGTGTGGAGGTGGTGACGGCCGGGCACACCATCCTCACCGCCACCGAGCGCGGCCTCGCCAAGCGAACCGAGCTGGAGGAGTATCGCCTCATCCGGCGCGGCGGCAAGGGGGTGATCAACCTGCGCGTCACCCCCAGGACCGGCCCCGTAGTCGGCCTCCGGCAGGTCTACGTGGATGACGAGATCATCGTCATCACGGGGGAGGGACAGATCGTCCGCGTGTGGGTCAAGGACATCCCCGTCTTGGGCCGAAACGCCCAGGGCGTGCGGCTCATCGGCCTCGATGAAGGTGACCGCGTCGTCGGCATCGCCCGCCTCGAGGAGGCGGAAGAGCAGAGCCCGCCGGGGGCGGAGGGGGAGGGCGACGACGCCGGAGGGTAGCTGAACCAGGACTTGCTCGACCCTCCAGGGGGCATTCCTCTACGTTCCGTGGGCCCGAGGCGATGAGTGGCCGCAGGATAGCTGCAAACGCTCAGCACCTGGCGGGCGGGAGCCCGTCGGCAAGAAGGGAGAGGATTCATGGCCTTCGCGAAGGCGGCATCGGCCTCGGAGATCGCGCCCGGCACGGGCTGCACCGCCGAGGTGAACGGGAAAGAGGTGGCGCTCTTCAACGTAGGGGGCACCTTCTACGCCATCGACAACACCTGCATCCATCAGGGGGGCCCCCTGGGCGAGGGCGAGCTGGAGGGCAACATCGTCACCTGCCCCTGGCACGAGTGGCAGTACGATGTGACCACTGGCGAGCTGGCCGAGGGGGGCGAGGGCGTCAAGAAATATCCCGTCAAGGTGGAGGGGGATGACGTCCTGGTGGACCCCGACGCCTAG
>JBHIBR010000343.1:0-2550 GCA_046759145.1 Nitrospinota bacterium
ACCGCACGACCCGGGACATCGTCGAGTACGCCGACCTGATCATGGGGCGGCTGGAGGATTTCTTGACCAACCAGACCCACCTGCTCGAGGAGGTGGTGGAGACTTACTTCGCACCCTCGACCGTCCGCCACCTCCTCGACCTGGCGCTGGGACACGCCGCCTTCCACCTCAAACACACCTACCATTACCTCAAGGTCCTCGGGATCGAGCCGCACCGTCCCCTGGGAGAGGAAGAGTTGGCCGAGATCCCCGTCCCGAAGGACCTCTTCTAGCCCGAACCCACCTCCGCGAACATAAAGAACTAGACAGGGTGGCGGCTTCGCCCGCATATTGGAATTAGGGGAACAGGCCTCCGGCTAAGGGGCGGCCGGGGTCTATCTCGCAGTGGGAGAGGGCAAGCGCGATGGACCGATTGAGGAGACTTCTTCTCGCCGCAGCTCTCGTGGGGGCGACGTTTTTCCTCTTGCTGACCGCCGGCCCCGGGGCGCAGGAGAAGGAGCCGCGGAAGCTCTCCTATATCGAGGGCTACAAGTCCTGGAAGCGGGTCACGCCCAAGCACATCTTCAGCGAATCCCACGGCAAACGGTGGATCCTCACTTACGTCAACAAAGTGGCCGAAGAGGCCGCCGCGAAGGAGAAGTTTCCCTTCCCGCCCGGTTCCGTCATCGTGAAGGATTCCTTCCGCAACCAGGGGGGAAAGCCGGGGCAGAGGGAGTTCCTCTTCGTCATGAAGAAAGAGGACCCCGGCTCGCAGCCCGAAGCGGGCGACTGGTACTGGGCCATCGCCACCCCTGACTTCCGCGTGCTGCGCTGGAGGGGGCGGCTCTTCGAGGGCTACGGCGGGAATGTGGACTACTGCATCGAGTGCCACGTGGATGTGATCGCCCGCGACTACTACTACGGGCTGGTCCAGGTTTCGCCCGAGCGCTTGAAGAAAATGCGATAGGCTTTTCCCCCAGGCGGGAGGCCATAGCATGAGCTCGGAGGCGGACACGGTCGCGCGGCTCGCCCGGGAGCGGATGGGCCGGGAGCTCCCCCCCGGGCGGGCGGACAGGATCGCGGGGCAGATGGCGAAGCTCCGGGAGCGCATCGCCCGGGCGAAGGCGAATCTCTCCCCCTTCTGGGAGCCCTCTCACCACCGCGCTCTCCTCGAGGGAGAGGCCCATGACTGAGGACCTCACCCGCTGGACCATCGGGGGGCTCTCCGAGGCCCTCCGTAAGAGGGAGCTCTCCCCGGTCGAACTCACCGATACCCTCCTCGCCCGAATCGAGACCCACGACCCGCTCCTTCGGGCTTACATCACCGTGGACCGGGAAGGCGCCCTCGCGGCCGCCCGGGAGGCGGAAGAGGAGCTGGCGGCCGGACGCCCTCGCGGTCCCCTGCACGGCGTGCCCATCGCTTACAAGGACCTTTACGAGACCCGGGGGCTGCGGACCACTTCGGGGTCGAAAATCTACCGCGACCACCTGCCCGCCGAGGACGCCACCTCCGTCGCCCGCCTGCGCGAGGCGGGAGCCGTCTGCCTCGGCAAGCTCAACATGCACGAGTTCGCCTTCGGCCCCACGGGGCTGAACGCGCACTACGGGAACGCCCGAAACCCATGGGACCCGGAGCGGATCGCCGGCGGCTCCAGCAGCGGCTCGGGGAGCGCGGTGGCGGCGCTGCTGGCGCTGGCGGCCCTGGGGACGGACACGGGGGGGTCCATCCGCATACCGGCGGCCTGTTGCGGAGTGGTGGGCCTGAAGCCGACCTATGGGCGGGTGAGCCGGGCAGGGGTGGTGCCCCTCTCCTGGTCCATGGACCATGTGGGGCCGCTCGCCCGCTGCGCGGAGGACGCGGCGCTCCTCCTCGACGCCCTGGCCGGCCACGACCCGCGGGACCCCACCTCGAGCCGCCGGCCTGTTCCCCACTACCGGGCGGCCCTGGGCGAGGGGCTGGATGGGCTCCGCGTGGGCGTGCCGCGCTCGTATTTCTTCGAAGCCCTCGACCCCGAGGTGGAAGCTGCCCTGGAGAGGGCGCTGGGCCATCTCCAGGCGGCGGGGGCGGGCCTGGAGGAGGTCTCCTTCCCCCACATCGAGGAGATCCAGGCGGGGGGCTACGTCATCCTCCTCTCCGAGGCGGCCGCCTTCCACACACCCCTGATGGACGAGCGGGGGGAAGACTATGACCCGAGCGTGCGAAGCCGGCTTGAGGAAGGCCGCTTCTTCCTCGCCACCGATTACATCCACGCCCTCCAGGTGCGGCCCGCCCTCACCCGGGCGGTCCTGAGGGAGGTCTTCGGTCGGGTGGACGTGGTGGCCACCCCCACCCTCCCCATCCTCCCGCCCCCCATCGGGGCGACGGAGGTGGAGGTGCGCGGGAGGCGCTACGACGCCGTGGCGAGCCTCATCCGCTTCACCCGGCCCGCCAACTATCTCGGGTTCCCCGCCCTCTCCCTCCCCTGCGGGTGGAGCGCGGGGGGGCTCCCGGTGGGCCTCCAGCTCCTGGGCCTGCCCCGCCAGGAGGGGGTGTTGCTGCGGGCCGCCCACGCTTACGAGGTGGCGAGCGGC
>JBHIBR010000344.1:0-2524 GCA_046759145.1 Nitrospinota bacterium
TGCTGCTCCCAGCAGCCCTCGCAGCTCAGGCCCGGGTAGTCGAGCCGGGCGGCGAGGAAGCGGAGGAGTTTTTTACCTCTTCCTCCCGGGCTTCTTCCTCCAGGCGCTCGCGGGTGAGGATGGCTTCCAGCACCTCGGCGCGCACGGTGGGGGGGAGTTTGGCGATGTTCTCCCGGGTGCGCGGGGCGCTCTCGCCTTTGTGGCGCACGCCCTCCCAGGCCAGGATGCAGTGGTCGAGGGCGTCCAGGGCGAGCGCCGCCTCGTCCACCTGGTCCACGGGCTGACCCCGGACGAGCTTCACCCGCAGCGCCCGGCGCCGGAGCTGCTCGTAGGCCTCCAGGTTGAGCCGCCGGCACCAGAACACCGCCCCGCCCGCCCGCACACAGAAGCGCTCCTCTTCGTCAATCAGGTCCACCATGGTGGCTTCCTCCCGTTTCGCGCCCCAGGCCGGCGGCCCCTTGTGTCATTCCGAGCACAGCGAGGAATCTCGGTTGTCCTCAACGACCACGGGGCTCGCCCCTCAGGCCCCACCCGAGACCCCTCGCGGAGCCTGCCCTGAGAGCCTGCCCTGAGCGAAGCCGAAGGGCAGGCACCCCGCTCGGGGTGACAACGAAGGGGCTCGGGGTGACAACCACGGGCGCTCCGCGCCACAAGAGAAGAAAGGACTGGCGGGATCTCCACGAAGCCCCCTACGCCAGGGGCGATGCCGTGCGCTTGTTGGTGACCACGATCTCGAAGGGGTTCGTGACCGTCATCCCCGCCGGGGCGCTCGCGGCCTTCTCGAGCCGGAAGGTGAGCGGGTGGACGATTTTGCCCGCCCCATCCACCGCGGCCTCGGCGTTCACGAGCTTCGCCTGGGGGATGTTCACCTGGAACTGGTAACTGTAGGGGCTCTCGATGGTGGCCCCGGTGAGGGTGAGGTCGAGCTTCTTGAGCGTCTCGGCCCCGAGGTCGGCCAGGTAGGTATCCTCCGTGTACTCTGGGAAGGCGATCTCGAGGCCGAAGCTCGGCATCCCGTCCTCGGTGGGCTCGAGGATGTCCGGGCTTCCCACCACGTGGTCTTGGCTCATGGGTCTGCGGTAGCGAAGCGCAAAGCGCGAAACGTTCACCGCGTCGCCGTCCGCCAGGGCGGCCCCGCTCTGGTCGTTCACCCGCACCTTGCCCTGGCTCATCAACACCCGGTTGGCCCGGGTGGGGTAGGTGATGCTCGCCACGGTGGTCTGGTTGTTGGTGCCGCTGGCGGTGTTGCGGTTCAGCCGGTCGGCGATGAGGAGGACCTCCGCCCGCAGGGGCTGGCCCGCCTCACCGCTGATGGTGAAGCCATGGACCTTGACGCCCGGCCATTCCCACACGGACACCTTCTTGTCGATCACCAGGGTGCCGAAGACGCCGTCCAGGCTGCCGGCCAGGGAGTAGGTGTTCTGGTAGGCCGCGGTCAGCCCCTGCTGGACGGGCGTCCCCGCGCTCCCCATGGCGGCGGCGAGCAGGAAGTCGAGCCCCTCGTAGCGCAGGAAGGCCACGACGCTCCCGGCGATGTCGAGGTTGCCCTGGTCGCTCGATTCGACGAAAGCGAGGCCGGCCGACTCGTCCGGCAGGTCCTCGGGAACGCCCGCCCCCAGCCCCTCGCTCAGGATCAAGATGCCGTCGCCCGCGCCCTGCAGGACGGGCGTCCCCCAGAGGGAAGCCTTCTTCGCGGCCGCCACGATCTCGCGCCCCTGCGCCATGACATATGCCTCCTTGCGATTGCTGGCTACGCTCGGAATGACCCGTGAGTGTCACCCTGAAGTCTCTACTCTGTCACCCCGAGGCGAAGCCGAGGGGTCTCGGCGGCTTGGCCACCGAACGAAACCGCCGACGATGCCCTGAGAGAGGAGGTGACCCTCGCCCCTCAGGGGTCTCGGCCGCCGCGCCACTCGGCGAGGACACCCGAGATTCCTCGCTGACGCTCGGAATGACAGGCGAAGGCGTCCGGCTGACGCTCTTTCGCCCCGCCCCCTCGCCGTCACACGGAAACCTCTTCCCTCACCTCGAGCGCCATCTCGGCGTAGTGACAGAGGACGTCGCTGAAGAGCCGCCAGTCCACGAGCCGCACCTGGGGCGGGCCCGAGGATTCGGCCGCACCGTTCAGGGTGGGGCTGGACCGCAACGCCGAGGCGGCCGCTTCCAGCAGGTCCTGAAAGGTCTTCTCGCTCGGGGAGGCGGCATCCTCATCCAGGGCGTAAAAAGCCCGGATGAGCATGCCGTGGGCCCGCTCCACCTGGCCCGAGGCGAAGGGGCGCTCGGCCGTCCGCTCCCGGGTGATGGACCAGAAGTGGAGGCGTCCCCCCGCGAGGAAGAGGCTCTCCCACTTGCTCTTCGTGAGGGCGTAGGGGGAGTAGTCATACACCTTCCCCATCCCCGCCACGCCCTCGAGGACGACCTTGATCTGGCTCCGGATGGCGGCGAGGCTCATGGGTCACCTTTACCCGCGTCGTAGCGCCGCCGTCCGGCTCGACGGCTCGACTGAGCTCGCCGAAGTCTGAGC
>JBHIBR010000345.1:0-2521 GCA_046759145.1 Nitrospinota bacterium
GGCGGAGACGTGGAGGATGCCGTTGGCGTCGATGTCGAAGGAGACCTCGATCTGGGGAACCCCCCGGGGTGCGGGAGGGATGCCCACCAGGTGGAAGCGGCCGAGGGTGCGGTTGTCCCGGGCCATCTCCCTCTCGCCCTGGAGGACGTGGATCTCCACGCTCGTCTGGCTATCGGCCGCCGTGGAGAAGATCTCGCCCTTGCGGGTGGGGATGGTGGTGTTGCGGGGGATGAGACGGGTCAGGACGCTACCCAGGGTCTCGATCCCAAGGGAGAGCGGCGTCACGTCCAGGAGCAACACCTCGCCCACCTCGCCCGCCAGCACGCCCCCCTGGATGGCGGCGCCGACGGCCACCACCTCGTCGGGGTTCACCCCCTTGTGGGGCTCCTTGCCCAGGAAGAACTTCTTCACGATCTCCTGGACCTTGGGGATGCGGGTGGAGCCCCCCACCAGCACCACCTGGTCCACGTCCTTGGGGCTGAGGCCGGCGTCCTCCAGGGCCGCCCGCATGGGCTCGATGGTCTTCTCGAAGAGGTCCATGCAGAGCTGTTCGAATTTCGCCCGCGTGAGCCTCATGCTCAGGTGCTTGGGCCCCGACTGGTCGGCGGTGATGAAGGGGAGGTTGATGTCCGTCTCCGCCACCGTGGAGAGCTCGCACTTGGCCTTCTCCGCCGCCTCCTTGAGGCGCTGCATGGCCATGGCGTCGCGGCTCAGGTCGATGCCCTGGTCCTTCTTGTACTCCGCCACCATCCAGTCGATGACCCGCTGATCGAAATCGTCCCCGCCCAGGTGGGTGTCGCCGTTGACGGACTTGACCTCGACCACCTTCTCCCCCACCTCGAGGATGGAGATGTCGTAAGTGCCGCCCCCCAGGTCGAAGACCGCCACGGTCTCATCCTTCTGCTTGTCCAGGCCGTAGGCCAGCGCCGCCGCCGTGGGCTCGGGGATGATCCGCAGCACGTTGAGCCCGGCGATCGTGCCCGCGTCCTTGGTGGCCTGGCGCTGGGCGTCGTTGAAGTAGGCGGGGGCGGTGACGACCGCGTCGGTCAGCTTCTCGCCCAGGTAGTCCTCGGCGGCCTGCTTCAACTTCTGGAGGACCATGGCGCTCACCTCGGGGGGCGTCAGGGTCTTCCCCTGCGCCTCGACGCGGGCGTCGCCCTGGGGGCCGTTCACGACCTTGTAGGGCACGATCTTGATCTCGTGGCCCACCTCGTCGCGGCGGCGCCCCATGAAGCGCTTGATGGAATAGACGGTGTTGAGCGGGTTGGTGATGGCCTGCCGCTTCGCCACCGTGCCCACCAGCCGCTCCCCATCCTTGGTGAAACCGACCACGCTGGGGGTGAGGCGGCTGCCCTCCTGGTTGGCGATGACGGTGGGCTGGCCGCCCTCCATGACGGAGACCACCGAGTTGGTCGTCCCCAGGTCGATGCCGATGACCTTCTTCGCTTTCGCCATTTGAAACTACCTCCTCGTGCACAAGCCTTGGCCGGCTATCCGGGCTCTTCTCTCCTCAGCGCGCCTCCACCACCTCCGCCGCCTCGGCCGCGGCGAAAGAGAGCTTCCCCTGCCCCTCCATCCGGTCCGCCTCGATGACCTGGCCCGGCCGAAACTCCCCCGAGAGAAGCCCCTGGGAGAGCGGGTTCAGGACCCAGCGCTGGATGGCCCGCTTGAGGGGCCGGGCGCCGTAGACCGGGTCGTAGCCCTGTTCGGCCAGGAAGTCCTTGGCCGCGTCGGTGAAGGCGAGCTGGATCCTCTGGTCGGCCAGGCGGCTCCGCACGCGGGCGAGCTGGATCTCCACCACCCGCCGGAGCTCTTCGGAACCCAGGGAGTTGAACACCACCACCTCGTCCACCCGGTTCAGGAACTCGGGCCGGAACACTTCCCGCAGGGCGCTCATCGCGGCCTGGGTGCGGACCAAGGGGGGCGAGTCCACAAGGGCCTGGATGTCCGCACTGCCCACATTGCTCGTCAGGATGAGGACGGTGTTCCGGAAATCCACCGTGCGGCCGCGGCCGTCGGTGAGGCGGCCATCGTCCATGATCTGGAGGAGGAGGTTGAACACCTCGGGATGGGCCTTCTCGATCTCATCGAAGAGCACCACCGAGTAAGGCCGCCGGCGCACGGCCTCGGTGAGGTATCCCCCCTCCTCGTAGCCCACATACCCGGGGGGCGCTCCGATGAGGCGCGCCACGGAGTGTTTTTCCATGAACTCGCTCATGTCGAGGCGCACCATGGCCCCCTCGTCGCTGAAGAGGAACTCGGCCAGGGCCCGCGCCAGCTCGGTCTTCCCCACCCCCGTGGGGCCCATGAAGACGAAGGCGCCGATGGGCCGATGGGGGTCCTGGATGCCCGCCCGGGCGCGCCGCACCGCGTCCGACACAACGCTCAGGGCGTGGTCCTGGCCCACCACGCGGGCGCCCAGGCGCTCCTCCATCCGGAGGAGCTTCTCCCGCTCGCCTTCGAGCATCCGCGAGACGGGGATGCCCGTCCATTTGGAGACCACCTGGGCGATGTCCTCCTC
>JBHIBR010000346.1:0-2518 GCA_046759145.1 Nitrospinota bacterium
GACCGGACTCGTGTTCTCCCTCCTCCACCACATCTCCTTTGCCCCGCTCAGCCTGGAGTACCGCGTAAATCAGGCCCGCTGAGCGCACACTCTCCTCCTAGACGCCGCCCCCCTGATGCCGCCCTCTCCGGGGGGCGGCATCTTTCTTTTCAGCTCGCCCGTGCCCTTCCTGCCCGCCCGCTCTCTGTGCTAAGGTCGAAGCGCCCTGTCCGCTTCCGGGGGGAGGGGAGGCTCTGAGGAAGTTGTTCTCGCGGACAGACCGATCCGCCGATCTGCTCCCTGCCTCGGCCCCCTGAGGGGCTTCCCACAACCCGGGGTGTCCGTGCCGACGCGACGAGGGAGGCCGGGGGATCTCCTCCGCGCCCTGGAGGGGAGGCTGACCCCGGAGCTGCGTCGCATCCTGGGCGAGGCCCACAGCCTTGCTTGTGAGCAAGGGGCTCAACTCTTCGCGGTGGGAGGGGGGGTGCGCGACCTCCTCCTGGGCGCCGCCCAGGTGGACCTCGACCTCGTCGTCCTCGGGCACGCGCACCGCTTCGCCCGCAGACTCGCGGCCAGGCTGGGCGTCCCCGTCCGTGCCTTCAGGCGGTTTCTGACCGCCAAACTCTCCCTCCCGGGCGGCGGGACGGTGGACGTGGCGGCCGCCCGAAGGGAGCGGTATGCGCGCCCCGCCGCGCTCCCCCAGGTGCGACCCGCGCGGGGAATTGAGGAGGACCTCTTCCGGCGGGACTTCACGGCGAACGCCCTCGCCATCGGCCTCTCGGGGGAGAGGGCGGGGGAGCTCATCGACCCTTACGGGGGCACGGGCGACCTGCGAGAGGGCCGTCTGCGCATCCTTCACCCCCTGAGCTTCCGGGACGACCCCACCCGCGCCTTCCGGGCGGCCCGCTACGCCGGCCGGCTGGGTTTCCACCTGGAGCGGAAGAGCCACACTGCCCTCCGGGAAGCAGCGGCCTCGGGGGCCTTTGGGGCGCTGTCGGGGGTGCGGGTGCGCAACGAGCTCATCCGCATCCTGGAAGAAGGGCGGCCTGCTCCCGCCCTGGCCCTGGTGCGGAGGTGGGGGCTTTTCGAGGCCGTTCATCCGGGCTGGCGGCCCGGCCCCGGGGCGCTTCGGCGCGCCCTGGGGGCCCGGAGGGCTCTGGCGGAGCTCGAGGCGCGGGGAGGGAGCCTGGGAGTAGCGGCCTGGCTCCCCTCCCTCCTGGCCCTCGTGGCGGAGGGCGCGCAGGGGGAGGGGGCCGAGGTCCTCCTCCGCCTTGATCTTCGGGGGCGGGAGGCCGAGAGGTGGGCGGCGGCGCTCTCGACGCTTCCCCGGGAGGTCCGTCGGCTGGGGGCGAGCGAAGAGCTTCCTCCCAGTGAAGTGGCTCACCGTGCGGCCTCTCTCCCGCCGGCCCTGCTCCCGCTTGCGGCCGCCTGGAGGCCCCGGAGCAGGGCGAGGGGGCGGATCCTCCTCTACTGGGAGAGGCTTCGCCACCTGCACCCCACCCTCGGCGGGGAGGCGCTCCGTGCCCTGGGGGTGCCCGCCGGGCCTCCCCTGGGGGAGGCGCTCCGGCGGCTGCGACGGGCGCTGCTGGATGGTGAAATCGCACCCGGTGCGGAGAGTGAGGGGGCTTTCGTTCGGGCTCTGCTGCCTTCGTTGACAAAACCGCAGAAGGGCCACTAACGTAAGGGAGTTGCGGTACGCCTGCGGTCGGGGGCGCACAAAATGTGTGGCGAGGTGGGAGGTCCATGTTGTGATCTCACCGGAGGTCCTCCGCAGTCTCATCGTGGCTATGCAGCCCATGCTGCTGGCCATCACCCTCCACGAGGTGGCCCACGCCTGGGTCGCGGAGCGGCTGGGGGACCCAACCGCGCGCTGGCTGGGGCGCATCACCCTCAACCCCCTCAAGCACCTGGACCCCCTGGGGGTGGCGGTGTTTGTCTTCAGCATGATGCAGGGCTTCGGCATTGGCTGGGCGAAACCCGTCCCGGTGAACCCGGGCCATTTCCGCCATCCCCGTCGGGGGATGATGTGGGTCGCCCTGGCGGGTCCTGCGATGAACTTCCTGCTGGCCCTGGCGAGCTTCATCCTCCTCCACCAACTCTTGCGGGCGGGACTGGCGGGGGGAGCTTTGGGCCGACCTGTGGGACTCATGCTCTGGTGGAGCGTGAGGCTCAACCTGGTGCTCATGGTCTTCAACCTGATCCCCATCCCTCCCCTGGACGGCGGGCGGATCGTGGACGGCCTCCTGCCCGGCCCCCTCAGCTACCACTACGGCCGGATCGAGCCCTACGGTTTCTTCATCGTCATCGCGTTGCTCTTCGTGGGGGTTTTGGGCATCATCCTGCGACCCATGTACTCGATCGCCTCGACGCTGATTGTCAGCCTGGGCGGGATGCTCTAGGGGGGGAGCGACGGAGATGGGGGTGGACCTCTCCGCCTACGCCTCGGGACAGCCCGCGCGGGGGGGGAGGGTGCTGAGCGGCATGCGCCCCTCCGGGCGACTCCACCTGGGCAATTGGCTGGGCGCGCTTCAGAACTGGG
>JBHIBR010000347.1:0-2510 GCA_046759145.1 Nitrospinota bacterium
TTAACCCAGCGGAGGACCCATCCCATGGCCATCCGGGTGAAGAGAGTGGAGCACTTGGGGCTGATTGTGGAGGACGTGAAGGAGGCTGCGGCGCTCTATGAGAAGCTCTTCGGCCTCAAGGCCACCCTCTTCGAGGAGCACTCCCGGGATGGGGGGACGCTGCGGATCGCTTTCTCCGGGGCGGGGAATACGCTCTTGGAGTTCCTCGCAACCGACGCCCCCTCGGGCCCCATCGCCGATGCCATCAAGAGGGTGGGAGGCCCCCACCTCCACCACATGGCCGTCGAGGTGGAGGACATCCAGGAGGCCGTGCGGGAGCTGAAAGAGATGGGCGTGCGCATCGCCGTGGAGCCCCGGGAGGGCTCCCGCGGCTCCACCATCGCTTTCCTCCACCCCAAAGACACGGCGGGAACCCTCATCGAGCTCGTCCAGCCGAAGGCTGAGTGAGGTCGTGATCTATTTTCACCCGTAGCGCCGCCGTCCCGGCGGCAACGGCCCCTGCCGGCAAGATGCCGGCGTTCCGGAACGCCGCCGTCCCGGCGGCAGGGGCGGGGGCGTCTCGCGCCCGGAATCGCGGGCAAGATGCCCGACTTCGGCGAGCTCAGTCGAGCCGCGGCACAGCCAGCGAGGACGCTGGCGCTACGCCGAGTCAGCCCTCTGGCGCGCCCCGGCTTATCCCTCCATGGGGCGAAATGGATCACTACCCTGAGTGAGGTCAGCCCAAGGGTGAGGGCGGCGCGATCCCAAGCCCTCTCGCGCCAGCCCTTCCAGGCTCTCCCGCACCGCTGCGCTGGGGCGCGATCACTGCCCTGCGGGCAGGGCCGTGCTAGACTTTGCATCGGTACCTTTTTCCTGGCCGAGGACCGCCGATGGCGCTGAAGATCCTCCTGGTGATTCTGGATGGCCTTGGGGATTGGCCCTGCGCCGAGCTGGGGGGGCTCACCCCTCTCCAGGCGGCCCGCACTCCCCACATGGACGCCCTCGCCGCCCGGGGCTCGAACGGCCTCCTCTCTTCCCTGGGTGCCGGCGTAGTGGCTTGCAGCGAGGAGGCCCACTACGCCCTCTTCGGCTACCCGCCCGAGGCTTTTCCGGGGCGGGGGGTGCTGGAGGCCCTGGGGGAGGGGATTCCCCTCGCTCCCTCCACCATCTCCATGCGGGCGAGCCTCGCCATCACCCGCGAGGAGGGAGGGAGGGTCCTCGTAGTGGAGCGGAAGGGGCGCTACCGGGAAGAGGAGTGCGAACCCCTGGCGCGGGCCATCGCCCGGTGGGCCGGCTGGGGCTATGAGTTCCGCTATCACTATACCGGGCAGGGAGACGGCCTCCTGTTTGTGGAGGGGGGAGCGAGCCCGTACATCACCGACACCGACCCCTTCCGGGATGGCGCGCCTGTCATCGCGCCCCAGCCCACGGCGGAGGCGGCCGACCCCGAAGGGGCCCGCCGGACGGCCGAAGCGCTGGGGGCCTACCTCCGTTGGGCTCGCGGTGAGCTCCTTGCGCACCCTGGGAACGGCCGCCGCCGGGCGGCAGGGGAGGGCGCCTACGATTTTCTGCTGACCAAGTGGGCGGGCCGTCAGAAGCGGGTCCTGCCCTTCTCGCAGAGGACGGGGCTGCGGGGAGGGGCGGTGGAGCCCTCCACCCTCTACCGGGGCATCGCCCGGGCGCTGGGCATCGAGCCCCTGGAGCATGAGGCGGCCGCCGACCTCGAGGCCGACATCCGCTCCCGCCTGCGGCGGGCGTTGCGGGCGCTGGATGAGGGGTATGACTTCGTCTATGTGCACTCGAAGGCGCCCGACGAGGCGGCCCATCGGCGCGACCCCCGGGAGAAGAGGGAGACCATCGAGGCCGTCGACCGCGCCCTGTCCGAGGTAGCGCGCCGGCTCTCGGGCCCGGAGGGAGGGGACCTCATCTTCGTCCTCACCTCGGACCACAGCACCCCCTGCGCCTCGGAGATGATCCACGCGGGGGACGCCGTCCCGCTCCTGGCCGTGGGTCCGACGGTGCGCCGGGACGCGGTGGAACGCTTCGACGAGCTCTCGGCGGCGGCCGGGGCCCTCGGGCACCTCCGGGGCTGGGACCTCATGCCCCTCCTCCTCAACTGGGCCAACCGGGGCAAACGGGCGGGCCTCCGACCCACTGCGGAGCAGACCCTCTGCTCCCCGCCGGACGTGGCGCCCTTTAGGCCTTGAGGGGAGGCCGGCCCGCGCCGTATCGCTGCTTGCCCTGACAAAAGAGAAGCCCGGCCGCCCAATGGCAGCCGGGCCTCTTTATTGGGGGGCCGAGGGCTCTCGCCCCCGCTCCTAACCCACGGGGAGCAGCCTCTCTCTGCGGCGCCGCTTCTTCATGCGGTTCTCCAGCGTTTGGGCGTCATAGACCTTGCCGCAGAAGATGCAGCGCCAGAAGTGCACTGACTCACCCAGATCGGCCCCCGACCCATAGTAGCGCTCGTAGCACATCAACCCGCCGCACTCGTCGCAACGCATGGCGCCTGAACCTCCGTGGACTGCGGGCCC
>JBHIBR010000348.1:0-2510 GCA_046759145.1 Nitrospinota bacterium
CGGCACGCGGCCTAGATCCTTCAAGGCCGCCTCCTGGAAGCTCATGTCCACGTACTGGTTGAAGGGGAGCTTCTTCTTGATCTGCTTGTAGAGGGTGCCGACCTCGATGATGAAGTCGTAAGCATCTCTTGTGAGCCCCCCGTTCAGGCTGAAGGACTTGAGCCCGAGCAGCTTGTCGAAGCCCAGCGACAGGTACTTCTCCTCCAAAGCCATGTGCTTCTTGGCGACGCGGACGACTTCCGCCTTGTTTTTCACCGCGTAGCGGTTGACCTCGATGACCGACTTGACCAGGTTGGTGACGTCCCCGGGGTTCCTCTTCAGGAAGTCGTTGCGGAGCACCACCCAGAAGAAGGGATATTTCGGCAAGATCTTGGGGATGCTCACCAGGATGTGGAGGCCGGGCCGCTCCGCCGCCTTGAGGGCGGACTCCACGTGCATGACGCCCGCGTCGATCTTGCCGGCGATGAGGGCCTTTCGCCGGGCGCCGCTCGTCCCGATGGGCAGGTAGTTGGCGATGTCGGGGTCCAGGCCCGAGCGGCGCAGGACGATGTTGGGCATGATGTAGGAGATGGCCCCCGGGCGGCTGATGCCGATGGCGCGGCCCTTGAGCTCTGCCAGGCTCTTGATGTCGCTCTTCGTCACCAGCTGGTATGAGGCCCGCTGGGTGGCGGCCGTGACGAAGGTGAGCTTCGCCCCCTTCTGCATGGCCTTCATGGTGGCTATGGGCTCATTCCACATGACGTCGATCTTCTCCGCCACGATGGCCTTGGTCGTTGCCGAGCCCCCGCGGATGTAGATGATCTCGACGTCCAGGCCGTGCTTCTTGAAGATGCCCCTCTCCTGCGCCAGGTAGATGGGCATGGTCATGAGGTTGCGCGAAGGGAAGCCCAGGCGGATCTTCCCCGCCTCGGCCGCGGGCACGCTGGCCAGAAGGCCAAGGCTCGCGAGCGCCAGGGCCATCAGAAGGGCGATGCCTTTTCGCATAGCTCCTCTCCTCCTCTAATCCAGCCGAATCATGATCCCCTCAGGAGCCGGCGAAGACCCGCTCCCCTTGCAGCGAACGGTAGATGGCCGACCGCATGCGCACGAACTCCGGGTCGGCCTTCACGTCGAACTGCCAGCGGGGCCTGCGGAGTTTCACCCGGACCTCCTCCTTCATCCGGCCCGGCCCCCTGTCCATGACGAGGATCCGGTCCGAGAGATAGATGGCCTCGTCGATGCTGTGGGTGACGAAGATCACGGTGTTCCGGGTGCGGGACCAGATCTTGAGCAACTCCTCCTGCAGACTCTCCCGCGTCTGGGCGTCCAGCGCCCCGAAGGGCTCGTCCATCAGGAGGTAGCGGGGGTCCTTGGTGAGGGCCCGGGCGAGGCCCACCCTCTGCTGCATCCCGCCCGAGACCTGGTGGGGGAAGTGGTTCTCGAAGCCGCGCAGCCCCACCAGGTCGATGGCCTCCTGGCTCTTGGCCTGGCGCGCCGCCTTGTCCACGCCGTCCAGCTCGAGGCCGAGCTCCACGTTTCCCACCACCGTCCGCCAGGGCAGGAGGCCGAAGTTCTGGAAGACCATGCAGCGGTCCTTCCCCGGCCCCCTGATGGGGACGCCGTCGTCCAGCATCTCCCCCCGGTCGGCGGAGAGGATCCCCGCGATGATGCGGAGGAGGGTGGTCTTGCCGCACCCGCTCGGGCCGAGGAGGGAGACGAACTCCCGGTCCTCGACGCGGAAGTTGATGTCGTGGAGGGCCAGGAAGCCGCCTCCGTCGCCGCTCGCGTCGTAGAAGACCTTGTAAAGGTTGCGGACCTCGAGCAAGCGTCCTCTCTCCCTAGACCTGCGCCCGCTCGGTCTCCTTCCAGCGGGCGAAGACCAGCTCCAACTGCTTGGCCACCTCGCTCAGGACCATGCCCAGCACCGCCAGCACGATGATGGGGACGAAGAGGGCGGCGGTGTCGAAATCGCTGGAGTACTTGATGACCATCCCGCCGAGGCCCTTGATGGCGGTGAACATCTCGGCCACCACCATCCCCACCAGCGAGCGGCCCACGGCGAGGCGGATGCCCGTGGTGATGAAGGGGACCGCCGCCGGGACCATCACCTTGGTGAAGATCTGACGCTCGTTGGCGCCGTAGGCGCGCACGATCTCCACGTAGCCGCCGCTCACGTCCCTCACCCCGTGGGAGGTGTTGATCACTACGGGGAAGAAGCCCACCAGGAAGACGATGAAGATCTTCGCCTCCACCCCCAGGCCCAGCCAGAGGATCATCAGCGGGATGAGGGCCACCCGGGGGGTGGCGTAGAGGGCGTTGATGTACGGGTCCAGGAGGTACTCAAAGAAGCGGTAGCGGCCCATGAGCAGGCCGATGACGACGCCCAGGATCACGGCCAGGGTGAGGCCGGTTGCGAATATCGAGAGGCTGAGGACGAGCTGGCTGGGGAGCTCCCCCGAGGCGGTGACCCGCCAGAAGGCCTGGACGATGGCCGAGGGGGTGGAGAAGAGGATGGGGTCGATGTTCCGCGC
>JBHIBR010000349.1:0-2506 GCA_046759145.1 Nitrospinota bacterium
CCTACCCCCCGGCCGGGGACGTCTCACATGTATCTGGACCTGTTCACCCCCGCCGCCTCCCGCGCCCGGGCAATGGAGGGGTCCACATTGCACTCCTCCACCCAGGAGTAGCCCTCCTCGGTGAACTCCTTCTTCCAGATGGGCACCACCTCCTTCACCCGGTCGATGGCGTAGCGGCAGGCCCGGAAGGCGGCGTCGCGGTGGGGAGCGGCGGCCGCGATGACCACGGCGTTCTCCCCCACCTGCAGCGCCCCCACCCGGTGTACCATGGCCAGGCGCCTAACGCCGAAGCGCTCGGCGATCTCCTCGGCGATCTGGCGCATCTTCCTCTCGGCCATGGCCGGGTAGGCATGGTATTCGAGATGCGTGATCCGCCGCCCCCGGGAGTAGCGCCGCACCACGCCGCTGAAGTGGCAGATGGCACCGTCCTCTTCGTCGCCGGCCACGGCCCCGATGACCATGTCCGGGTGGATGGGTTCGGGCGAGATGCGAATCATCCCGGCGAGCCTCCGCTGATGGGGGGGATGAGGGCCACCTCGTCGGAGGGTCCGACGGGGTCCTCCTCCCGGGCGAACTCCAGGTTGAGGGAGACGGCGAGGGCGCCCATCCGCTCGGCCAGAGCGGGGTAAGCCTCGACGAGCTGCCTCCGGAGCGCCGCCACCGTGCTACCGGCCGGAAGCTCGACTTCGATCTCCTCCGCGCCGGTCGCCTCGCGCACCCAGGCAAAACACTTGACCCGAAGCCTCACCCGGGGCCCTCCGAAACCTCCCTCCCATGGACGCTTTTCAGAAGCCCATGATAGATAAGGTGTCCAGGGTCTGTCAACCGAAAGGAGCCGGCCATGGCAGGGCGGGCGAATCCCCTCCTCGACCTTCTCCACCGGGAGGCCGCCCGAGCTCCCCTCACCTTCCGGGCCTTCATGGAGCTTGCCCTTTACCACCCCGAGTGGGGTTACTACTGCTGGCCGGGCATCACTCTGGGCCGGGAGGGGGATTTCATCACGGGGCCCCACCAGAGCCCCTGGTTCGGCCGCCTTCTGGCCAAACAGCTCCACCAGTGCTGGGAGCGGCTGGGCGCCCCCTCACGCTTCGAGGCAGTGGAGTTCGGCCCCGGGGCGGGCTGGCTCGCCCTCGACGTGCTGGAGACGATCCAAGCGCGCTGGCCCGCCCTGTGGGAGGCCTTCCGCTACACCCTGGTCGAGGTGAGCGCTCCCTTGCGGGAGGCGCAGGGCCGACTCCTCGAGGGCCTGGTCCGCCGGGGGGCGGCCGTTCGGTGGCTCGCTCCGGGGGAGTGGGGGGAGGTGCTCAGCCGCGAGGGATGGGAGGGGGCGGCCCTCGCCCATGAGTTCCTGGACGCGTTTCCCGTCCACCGGGTGCGGCTCGAGGGGGGAGAGCTTCGAGAGCTCTACGTGCGATCCCGGCAAGGGGAGCTCGCCGAGGAGGCGGGACCCCTCAGCGAGGAGCGCCTGGAGGGGTATTTTCCCCGGGCGGGCGTCGCTCTGGGTGAAGGGCAGGTGGCCGAGGTGAACCTCGCCGCCCTGGACTGGGTCGCTCAGGTCGGGCAATCCCTCTCCCGCGGATACCTCCTCATCTTCGACTACGGCTTCTCTGCGCCCGCCCTCTACGCCCCCGAGCGGGCGGGCGGGAGTCTCACCTGCTACCGCCGGCACCGGGCCCACCACAACCCCTACGCCCGCCCGGGGGAGGAAGACATCACGGCCCACGTGGACTTCTCCTCCCTCCTCCGGGAGGCGGAGGGGCGGGGATTTGCCTTTGCGGGCTTCACCGACCTGGCCCACTTCCTCCTCTCCCTCGGCCTGGCCGAGGAACTGGGGGCGGCCTCCGTGCCGGCCGGGGGCGCGCACCCCCGCGAGGTCCTCCAGGCCAAGGCCCTCCTCATCGACGAGGGCCTAGGGGGGACCATAAAGGCACTCGCCCTCGCCAAGGACGCACCGGATGAGCTCGCAGGCTTCGCGCAGAAACCGACCGACCGGGCGAGCTGGCTCACCCTCAGGGAGGGGCGTCCACCTTCACAGAAGAACGACGCCCCGTAGCGCCGCCGTCCCGGCTCGACTGACTTCGATGAGCTCGGCTCGACTGAGCTCGCCGAAGTCGGCGGCAACCCGGCCGCCGGGCCGGAGCGAAAGAGCCCGCTCCGTTAGAGCCCCGCTTGCCCGCAGGGGGCTCAGGGGAACGGGTTCTCCCGCGGTGCGCGGTCGCACCGGCAGGGATGCCGGCGCTACACCGGGGCGGGGGGATTTCCCGGCATCAGGGCTTTTCGGTGGGCCGCAGGGCCAGGAGCTCGAGCTTCACGCGCTCGGCCCCCTCCCAGCTCTCGACCCGGGGGGTATAGGCGATGTCCACCCTGCCCCGGAAGAGGTCGGGCTCATCCCGCAGGGCCCCCATCCCGAAGCCCACGGTCTGCCGCGCCTCGCGGCCTTGCCGCAGCACGAGCTGGAGGTGCTCCCCCTCGCGCCCCACCCAGTGGGGCTCACCCACCACTTCCA
>JBHIBR010000350.1:0-2501 GCA_046759145.1 Nitrospinota bacterium
CTCCTCGCCCACAAGCAGCTTGCCCTCGGCGCGACCGGAGTGTGCTGCCAGAAGGTGGGCGAGGCCGAGGTGATGGTGGCCGCAGGGGTGGGCGACGTGCTGGTCGCAAACGAAGTGGTGGGGCAGGAAAAGAGCCGCCGGCTCGCTGCCCTTGCCCACCACGCCCGGGTGACGGTGGCCGTGGACCACCCCGAGAACGCCCGGGCCCACGCCTCGGCCGCCCGGAGGGACGGGGTGGAGATCGGGGTCCTGGTGGACCTAGACGTGGGTCAGAGGCGCTGCGGAGTGGAGGCGGGGAAGCCTGCCCTGGAGCTCGCCCGGCTCGTGGCGAGCCTTCCCGGGCTCCGGCTGCGCGGCCTGCAAGCCTACGCGGGCCACCACCAGCACCTGGTCGGCTTCGAAGCGCGGCGCGAGGCGGAGACCCGGGCCCTCGACCGGGTGGCGGAGACCAAAGCAATGCTTGAGGCCGAGGGGATCCCCGTCGAGGTGGTGAGCGCGGGGGGTACGGGTACCTACAACATCACGGGGCTCCACCCGGTCGTGAGCGAGGTGCAGGCGGGGAGCTACATCTTCATGGACGCCCAATACCGCGCAGTGGGGGGGAAGGCGGGGCCCGCGTTCGAGGACTTCGAGTGCGCCCTCACCGTGCTCACCACCGTCATGAGCACCCCTGGACGGGGCTGGGCCGTGGTGGATGCCGGCCACAAGGCGGTCACCACAGATGCCGGCATGCCCCTTGTGAAGGGAGAGGGCGGGGTCCGCTACCAGCCCGCGGGGGATGAGCACGGAAGACTGCTGCTCGAGAACCCCCGCCGCGAGTTCAAGCTGGGCGATAAGTTGGAGCTCATCCCCAGCCACGGCTGCACCACCATCAACCTCTACGACTTCTACCACGCCCTGCGGGGAGGTCGGCTCGAGGCCATCTGGCGGGTCGCCGCCCGCGGTCGGACCCAGTAACGGATGGGGTCACGAGCTGCGTCGGGGCTGGTCCTCTCTCTCATCCTCGTGGTGGGCTGCACGCCAGGCCACACCTGGACCAACCGGAGGGGGGACCTGGTCCACGAGTTCTTCCTCCAGGCGGGCGGCCGCCGGGTGGAGGTCATGGCTGTGTGGCCCAAGGAGGGCGCTCCGCACCCGGCCCTGGTGCTCGTCCACGGGCGGGAGGGTCGGGCCCAGCGCTTCCGCCGCCCGATGTTCAAGCTGGCCCGCCGGGGCTTTGCCGCGCTCGCCCTCTCACTTCCCGGCTTCGGGGACACGCCCGGCCCGGACGACTACGCGGGGCCCGCCCAGGTGGAGGCAGTGCTGGCTGCCATCCGCTACCTCGAGAAGGACACCCGGGTCCAGCCCGGTCAGATCGCCCTCTACGGCATCTCCCGGGGGGCGACCGTGGCGCTGCTTGCGGCGAGACAATCCCCCTCCGTGCGCGCCCTCGCCCTCGAGGCGGGCGCCTACGACCTGGCCCGTGCGTACGAGACCACTGTGCCAGAGGAACGGGAGAAGATGGAGCGCCTCATCGGCGGCAGCCCGGCGAGCCACCCGGAGCGATACGCAATCCGCTCTCCCCTCGCGGACCTTCGGCGACTGGAGGCGGCCGTCCTCCTCCTGCACGGAACCAAGACGAAGACATACCGGGCCGAGCAATCAGTCGCGCTCGCCTCCGCCCTCCGGGATGCGGGGGTTCCGGTATGGATCAAGCTCTATGACCGAGAGGACAAAGAGCACTTTCCGGGCTCCAAATCCCTCACCCGCCACGTCTTGCCCTTCCTCAGAGTGGTCCTGGGGGGAGAGAGTCATTCGAAACGCTGAGGAAGAATGGACCTCCAGGTCCACTCAGGATCGCCAGACCCAGCGTTTCGGATCTGCCGCGATCTCGCGTCCGTGCTCGATGGCCTTCTTGATCAGCGTGGGAGAAAAATTCGTGGAATCATTGGTATCACCATACCAATCCTCCGGGGCAATCACATACAGAGGGACGTAGCGCCTCTTTGCGCTTTTCATGGCATTGACGATGTCTTTAACCGCATTTTTCACGGGGGCCGCCGGGGCGGAAGTTTTTGCCGCGCTCTCCAGGGCCTGAACGCTCTTCACCACTTCATTCCATTTCAGCGCTCCGCGAATATCGTCGATGTATACCTCATCCGTGAGAATACCGAGGGTCCTCTTTAGGACATCGAGACCGCTGACCTTTGTTCCCAGCCAGTTGTCATCCCATCTCTCATAATCGTGCTCCATCACATTGGATGGGGAAAGGCCCCTTCTCGTTCTCTTCATTCGGCTCGTCAGCAGAACATATATTTCGTCCGGCTTTGCGTTGAAAGCGCTCGAGAGCGGCGTGATGTTCCGTACCCCGCCGTCCACCAAAACGTCCTTGGAATTTTTGAAGTCGACATAAGGGAAGACGACCGGGATGGAGGCCGATGCGAGAATCTTGTCCTCGAATTCCGCATCCTTCGGCGTCCACTCCCTATAACGTCCCGACACGAGGGAGACCGTCCCAACGG
>JBHIBR010000351.1:0-2485 GCA_046759145.1 Nitrospinota bacterium
GGAGGGCCTACGAGCTCTGGCAGTTCACCGAAGTGAACTTCGCCAAGGTGGCGGAATCCATGGGCGCCCTCGGCATCCGCGTGGAGCGCCCGGGGGAGCTGAGGGGCGCCCTCGAGCGCGCCTTCGCCTCGGGCAAGCCCGCTGTGGTGGACGTCGTGACCGACATCGAGGCCCTCGCGCCCCTGCCGTATGAGGGGTAGGAGGGTTCAAGGGGAAGGCGCAGGAACCCGATTCATAGGTTCGAGCGAATGACTGCTGACCATCTCGTCGTCCTCATCACCGCCTCCTCGCAGGGCGAGGCGCGGAAGATCGCCCGCGCCCTGGTGGAGGAGAGGCTTGCGGCCTGCGTGAACGTCATCCCCGGCGTGGAGAGCTTCTACCGCTGGAAGGGGGAGATCTGCCAGGAGCCGGAGGTGCTCCTGGTGGTCAAGACTCTCCCGCAGCGCTTCGAGGCGCTGGAGCGCCGCGTGCGGGAGCTCCACAGCTACGAGGTGCCCGAGATCGTCGCCCTCCCCATCCAGCGGGGGTCGAAACCCTACCTCGACTGGCTCGCAGAATCCTCCTGCCCGGTCCACCGGCCGCCGGTCCACCGGCCGCCGGTCCACCGGACGGAGGAGGGAGAAGGGGGCCGGTCGGGAGGCGAGGGAGGGTGAAGGGACCACCTCTTCGCCCCCCCGTCGGGGTCCGTCTCCTCCGCCTATTCTTTACCTGTCTCCAAGCAACCGGCCTCGCCTTCCCCTGGCTCATCCGGCGGGGAAGGAGGGGAGCTTGAACGGGAGGGTCCGGGACCGTTTCGCAGCTGCTCTCCTCGGCTGCGCCATCGGGGACGCCCTGGGCGCGCCCTTCGAGGGGGTTCGGGCGAGGAGGATGCGGGAGGTACCCGACCTCCTCGGTGGGTTCCGGCCCCATCGGGGGCTTCCGCCCGGGCAGTACACCGACGACACGCAGCTCACCCTCGCTACCGCCGAGTCGCTGGCCGCCTGCCGCGGGGTGAATGGCCGGGACATGGCGGAGCGGATGAGCCGCTTCTGGCGCGAGCGAACGATCGTCGGGGGCGGGGCGAGCTGCCGCGACGCCATGCGCTCCTACCTCAGGGGGACGCCCTGGGAGGAGTGCGGAACGGAGGAGGGGCGGGCGGGGAACGGGACGGCCATGCGGGCGAGCCCCTTGGGCCTTTGGTTCTGGGACGAGCCCGAAGAGATCCCCGAGGCGGCCCGGGTGAACGCCCTCATCACCCACAGGGACCCGCGGTGCGCGGCCGGGAGCGCAGCGGTAGCCCGGGTCGTCGCCCACGCGGTGGAAAGGGGGGCACGCGCCGAGGGGAGTCGGGCCCTACGCTCAGGGTTCTTGGCGGTTGACCGCTCAGAGACGGTCGAGCTCGCTGCGGGGGCGGCGGAGGTCCACGACCCCGAGTTCGCGGGCTACATCCGCGAGCTCCCCCGCTGGCTCACGCTCCCGGAGGAGGAGGCGCTGGGCGAGATCGCCGCAGCGGGATGGGAGCCGGGAAGCAAGGGGCTGGATTTCATCACCGGCTTCGTAGTCCCCACGGTCCTTGCGGCTCTCTTTTTCTTCCTCTGGAAGCCGGGGGATTTCAAGGGCGCGGTGGAGGGGGCGCTGCGGGCCGGGGGAGATGTGGACACCGTGGCCTCCATCGTGGGGGCGCTCACAGGCGCGCTGGGGGGTATGGCCTGCCTCCCTCCGCCGCTGGCGGAGGGGGTCAAGGATGCCTCCGCCATCCGGGTGCTCGGGGAGCGACTGTTCGAGGCAAAAGGGGGAGGGCGCTGAGGCGATTTTTTGCCACAGAAGGGCTTGACGCGGGGGAGGAGGGAGATATATTTAAATGAAGAGTTGTTCAATCGTTCAGGTATTATTGTATGCCTTCTCTCTCCCATGCCACCACCCTTCGCGTGCAGGGGATGTCCTGCGCCGAAGAGGCGCAAGCGATTGAAAAAGTTCTCGCTCCTTTGAGGGGCGTGGAGGCTATCGAGTTCGACCTCCTCCGCGGCGTGGTCCTCATCCGCCACCGGCCGGAGGGCCCTCAAGCGCAGGACCTCATCCGGGCCATCGAATCCCAGGGTTTCCAGGCGTCCCCCGTCCTAGGGACTCCTCGGGTCGAAGTCGAGGAGGCCCCCTGGTGGAGGTGGCTTCCCCTGTGGGCTTCGGGGGCTGCCCTCCTGGGGGGGCTGGTTCTCTATCTCCTCGTTGGGCACGGCCCCGCCCGTTGGGCCTACCTCGCGGCTGTGCTCATCGGTCTCCCCCCCATTGCTCTTCGGGGCATGAGGGCGGTGCGCCGCCTCCGCCTGGACATGCACGTCCTCATGAGCGTCGCCATCACGAGCGCGGTCCTCATCGGCGAGTGGTTTGAGGCTGCAACACTGGCCTTCCTTTTCAGTCTCTCTCTCTGGCTCGAGGGGTTCAGCCTGGGGCGGGTGCGAAGGGCCATCCGCTCCCTGGTGGACCTCTCCCCCCGGATGGCCCGGGTGAG
>JBHIBR010000352.1:0-2479 GCA_046759145.1 Nitrospinota bacterium
TTCAGAAGAATCTCCTCGTGGGAGCCATCCTCCTCCTTCTCGCCGCCGTGGTATCAAACCTCGTCATCAACTTCGTGCTGCGGCCCGGGAGCGCGGAAAGCGTGATTGTCCTGAGCAAGCGGGTCCAGGCGACCTTTGATCTCCTGTTCGCCCTGGCCATCGGCGCCTTCCTCGTGGTGATGACGCGCCCGCAGATCAACACGTTCCGGGACTTCGAAGGCTACATGGTCAAGGAGTTCCCGAACGCGTACCTGATCTACGCCTTCATCCAGGTCCTCGGGATCTTCAGCGTCCTCACCACCAGCGCCACGGTCGAATTCACGGGCATGACCACCTACATCATCAGCTTCCCGCCCTGGTTCCTGATCATGATGCTGGTGGCCGCGGCCAGCTTCCTCATTTACGTGCCCTACAACCTCCTGGGGTACCTGCGCACCACCAATCCCGCGCCTCGGGTCAAGCGGAACACCTACCTAATCCTCGTGGCCTTGCAGGGCTACTCCGTGACCGAGGTCCTCACCGAGGTGGTCCTCCCCAACATGGGGATCGACATCCGCCTGCTGGGCTTCCTCATCAACGTCGCGCTGCTCTCCCTGGTGGCCTTCGCCGTCCGGGAGCGGGGCTTCGTGCAGGAGTTCCTGGTCCCCGTGCCCGAGGCACACCTGGAGACGGCACCCAGCTTCGACATGGAGCGGGGGTTCGCGTACCTCATCCCGGAGGACACGCCCGCCCACAGTCTCGAAATCTTCACGGACATGGTCACCCACGGGGTTCGGGGCCTCTGCGTAACCCGCCAGCACCCCGACCGGGTCGCCCAGGCCTACGGGCTGGAGAAGACGCCCATCCTATGGCTTAGTCGGGTGGTTAGCGACCAGAACTGCGTCCGCCCGACGCCGCCCGAGAACGTGGCCATGGCCATCGACCACTTCCTGGAGATGAGCGAAGGCAGCGTCGTCCTCTTGGATGGGGTCGAATACCTGGTCTCCCACAACGACTTTGCCTCCATCCTGACACTCCTTCACGATCTGAACGAGCGGGTCTCCCTCACAAACGCGGTCCTCCTGCTCCCCGTGGACCCTCACGCAATCGAGGTGCGGGAGTTCAACCTCCTGAAGCGGGACCTGCGCGTCCTCTACCCCGGCGCATCCTCGGCCCCCCAGGCGTCCGACGAAGCCCCCCCGGAGCCCTATGTTGGCCGCTGAGTCCCCCTTCGCGTCTTGGAAGGGTTGAACCCGCTCCTTTAAGCCTATGACTTACCTAATCTAGGTGTAATTATGGACGAGCTCGAAAACATCCGTAAGCAAAAGCTCAAAGAGCTCGAAGAACGGGCCGCGCGGCCTGCCCCGAAGGCTCGGGCAACGCCCTTCAAGCTTCACGACGCCACCTTTGACGACGAAGTGTCGCAGCACGATCTCATCCTGGTGGACTTCTGGGCCCCCTGGTGTGGCCCCTGTCGGATGGTGGCTCCCGTCATCGAACAGCTGGCGAAGGACTACCAGGGCCGCGTGTCTTTCGGGAAACTCAACACGGACAACAACCAGATGACCGCCATGCGATTCCGGGTGATGTCCATCCCCACCCTCATTCTGTTCCGCCGAGGCCAGCCCGTGGATCAGATTATCGGGGCCGTCCCGAAGCCCCAGCTCGAGGCGATGCTCAACCGGCACCTGACCTAGGCGGAGCCGTCCTCTTCGACGATCTTCGTCACCCGCTTCACGACCTCGGCGAACGCCTCGGCGGCGGGCGAGTCCGGCTGCGAGAGGACAAAGGGTTTGCCCTCGTCCCCGCCGACGACGATCTGCGCGTCCAGGGGGATGCGCCCGAGGAAGTTGAGGCCGAGTTCCTTCGCGGCCGCCTCCCCGCCTCCGTGCTTGAAGACGTCGTCGTGGTGGCCGCACTCGGGGCAGGTGTAGCCGCTCATGTTCTCGATGACGCCGATGATGGGCATGTTAAGGGTCTGGGCGAAGGAGATGGCCTTACGGACATCCAGGAGGGCCACGTCCTGGGGCGTGGTTACCACAACGGCCCCGTCCGCGTCCGGGATGTTCTGGGCGATGCTCAACGGCTCATCGCTGGTGCCGGGTGGGAGATCCACCAACAGGTAGTCGAGCTCCCCCCAGTGGACATCGCCGAGCATCTGGTTGATGGCCTTCATCTTCAGCGGGCCCCGCCAGATCACGGCCTGGTCGGGGGCCTGGGAGAAGTAGGCCATCGACATGACCTTGACGTCGTGGTAGCTGAGGGCCGGCTCGATGCCGTCCTCGTCGGCGAAGATCTTGACGTCCTCCACCCCGAGGATCTTGGGTACATCGGGTCCCGTGATGTCCACGTCCACCACGCCCACGTCCCGCGTCTCCCCCAGGGCTACGGCCAGGTTGGCCGCCACGGTGCTCTTCCCCACGCCCCCCCTTGCCGCTCATGACGATGAGCTTGTGCTTCACCTTCTCCATGTTCTCAGAAATCTTCGTCCGTTCCTCCC
>JBHIBR010000353.1:0-2466 GCA_046759145.1 Nitrospinota bacterium
GGGGGAGCACCCTTGAAGCGAACCTACCAACCCAACCGATCGAAGCGCAAGCGCACCCACGGCTTCAGGGCCCGGATGGCTAGCGCGGGGGGCCGGAACGTGCTCCGCCGGCGCCGCGCAAGGGGCAGAAAGCGCCTCACAGTATGAGGTGTGGAGGCGGGCTCTGCTCCGCCAATCCCTCGGCGGAACGGAGCTCCCGGGAATTCGGGATGTGCGCCTTGAACCTCTGAAAGGCCGGCGGGATTTTGATGGTCTCTTCCGGGAGGGCCGCCGCATCCACGGGCCCCTGTTTACGCTCATCGCCCTTGCGGGCGGGGGCACGCCGCTGCGGGTGGGTTTCTCAGCCCCACGGGCGCTAGGGGGAGCGGTGAGGCGCAACCGCGCCCGGCGCAGGTTGCGCGAGGCGCTGAGGCGAAGGGGGGGTCCGACCGGATTGGGGGGCAGGGTGGTCTTCTTGGCGCGGGAATCGCTCCTCGAGGCGCGCCGCCAGGAGATCGAGGCGGCCCTCGACCGCGCCTTTGCCGAGCTCAGCCGAGCGCCCCAGGGCGCCCGGCCAAGGGGTCGGGGGGAAAGCGGGCGGGGGCCTTCATCCCGATGACGAACCCCGCGTGCCGGCTCGCCCTGGCCCTCATCCGCGCCTACCAGCTCGTGTTCTCGCCGCTAGTGCCGGCGAGCTGCCGCTTCGCGCCGAGCTGCTCCGAATACGCCCGGCAGGCCTACCGCCGCTACGGTTTCGTCCGGGCCACCCGCCTGGCTGCGGCCCGCCTCCTGCGGTGCCACCCCTTCCACCCCGGGGGCCTCGACCCGCTGCGGTAGGCTGCCATGAGTCTCCAACAGCGCGCCCTCCTCGCGGCCCTCCTCTCCATGCTCATCTTGCTCGTCTGGCAGTACTACTTCGTCGCGCCGCGCATCGAGCGGGAGCGCAGGGCACAGAGGCGCATCGAACGGGCAAAGCCCGAGGAGCAGCCGACCATCAGCCGGAGGCCCCCCGCCCCCGCCCCTGCCCCGCCCGGGGGGCCGCCCGGCGCCGAGGTCCGGGGGGCCAGGGAGAAGGAGGTGGTGGTGGACTTCGGCCTCGGGCGCGCGCGATTCACCACGCGGGGGGCGAGCCTCGCCGCCCTCACCCTCGCCGCCTACCGGGACGCGAAGGGGAAGCCTGTGGACCTGGTGGTCCAGGAGGACGGCAACTCGATGCGCCCCCTCCACGTGGAAGGCTCCGACCCGCGGGTCGCTCGCTTCAACGAGGCCCTCTTCCGCGCCGAGCCCGAGAGCCTCATCCTCTCGCCGAGCCGCCCCCGGGGGCAGGTGGTCTTCCGCTACGACGACGGCCGGGGGAACGCCCTCACCAAGACCCTTTCCTTCACCCACGAGAGCTATCTCATCGAGGTGGCCCTCGACATGCGCCTCGCGGGCCGTCCTGCGGAGGGGAAGAGTTACGTCGTTTACTGGGGGCCTGGGCTCGGGGAGGAGGACGCCGGGCGCGTGATGGAGTTTGTTACTCGAGGCCCGGTGAGCCTGGTGGACGGAAAGCGCCTTTGGGACACGCCGGAGGCGGATGCGCCCATCACCCGCCGGGGACACGTCTATTGGACGGGGATCACTAACAAATACTATCTGGCTGCCCTCATCCCGCGGCCGAGCCCTGCCGAGGAGGCCTCTCGTGCTCTGGCCGATGAGCAGCAGGCCGAGGCCATCATCCGCAAGGCGGGCGAGGGCGACGCCGTGGGCCTCAGGCTCCCTGTTGATAGGGACGGGACGGCCCACTTCGCCCTCTACGCCGGGCCCAAGGAGGTCAAGAGCCTTGAGGCCGTCGGGGTGCGGCTCGAGGAGGCCATCGACTACGGGTGGTTCAGCTTCCTGGCCAACCCCCTGCTCTACCTTCTGCGGCTCTTCTACGGGGTGAGCCGCAACTGGGGCGTGAGCATCATCCTCGTCACCGTGCTCGTGAAGATCCTCTTCTACCCCCTCACCCACAAGGGCATGGAGAGCATGAAACGGATGCAGAAGCTCCAGCCCCGAATGAAGCAACTGCGCGAGATCTACAAGAACGACCGCCAGCGGATGAACGAGGAACTCATGGCCCTCTACCGCGAGCACAAGGTCAACCCCATGGCGGGCTGCCTTCCCATGGTCGTGCAGATCCCCGTCTTCTTCGCCCTCTACCGGGTGTTGATCCAGGCCATCGAGCTGCGGGGGGCTCCCTTCTTCGGCTGGGTGACCGACCTCGCCCGCCCGGACCCCTACCACATCTACACCATCCTCATGGGCCTCTCCATGTTCGTCCAGCAGAAGATGACCCCTGCGGTGGGCGACCCGGCCCAGGCCAAGATGATGCTCATGATGCCGGTCATCTTCACCGCCATGTTCATCTATTACCCCATGCCAGTGGGCTTGGTGATCTACTGGCTGGTCAACAACCTCCTCCAGATCGCCCAGCAGTACTTCATGCAGCACGGCCTCCCCTGG
>JBHIBR010000354.1:0-2466 GCA_046759145.1 Nitrospinota bacterium
TCGTCCAGCTCGCAGGCGTAGACCCTCCGGAGGACCTCCTCGTCCAGGAGTTCGGAGCGGTCGTGCCAGTGGAGATGGCGGTTGAGGCAGGCGATGCGGTCGGAGAAAGCACCCAGCTGGCCCAGGTCGTGGGATACGAGAAGCAGGGTGAGGGCGTAGTCTGCCTTAAGTCGTTGGATGAACTCCATGAACTGAGCCTGGCCCGCCGCGTCCACCCCCCTGGTGGGCTCGTCCAGAAGAAGCAGCCTGGGCTCCCCCACCAGGGCCCGGGCGATTAGGGCGCGCTGCAGCTCGCCTCCCGAGAGGCTACCGATGCGCCGCTCTGCCTGGTCGGCCAGGCCTACCCGGGCCAGCACCCCCCGGCCCGCCTCCCGCATCCGCCGCGGCACCCTGGGTCCCAGGCCCGCCATCCGGTACGCGCCCATAAGGACCACATCCAGCACGGTGGCCGGGAAGCGGGGGTCCACCCGGTAACGCTGGGGGACGTAGCCGATGAGGCCCCTCCGCGCTCCGAGCTCCCCCGGGGGGAGACCGAACACGCGGACGAGGCCGCCGGCGGGCTTCAGCAGACCCAACAGGATGCGGAGGAAGGTCGTCTTCCCTCCCCCGTTGGGCCCGATGAGGCCGATGAAGAGCCCCTCATCCACAGAGAGGGTGATCCCCTCCAGCACCGGGCCGTCCCCATAGGTGAAAGACAGGTCCTCGACGCGCACTACGGGCTCGCGAGCGGCCTCCGGTCCCTGGCGCTGGGAATCGGTTTCGCTCATCATGTGCTCATCTTAGCACCGCAGGGCCTCCGGCCCAAGGAGAATGGCGGCCTTGGGGCCGCCTCCACCCCCGCGGAGGAGGAGCCACCATGACACGGGTGACCGACTGGGACCACGTCCCCACCAAAGAGGCTTTCCCCGGCGTGAACCCCAAGATCGTGAGCGGCGAGTACGTCATGGTCAGCTTCGTGCGGGCGCGCAAGGGCGCCAAGGCCCTCCGCCACCATCACGAGGCGGAGCAGATCCTGTGCGTCCTCAAGGGGAGAGTCCGCGCCCAGTCCGAAGAGGGGCCCGTGCGGGTCCTGGGCCCCGGAGACATCTGGTATGTCCCCTCCCACGCCGAGCACCAGGTGGATTACCTCGAGGACACCGAAGCCCTCGAGGCCTGCAGTCCCATCCGGAGGGACAACTTCGCGGGCTACCTAGCGAACCACACCCACCGGGTCCCCCAGCGCAACCTGGAGGCGGAGATGGAGAGGCAGCGACGCGGGCCGCGCCCGAAGAAGCGCCCCTAGGCCCCCTCGGGGCGCAGGCTCCCCGGCTCCCGCACAACGAGGGCGAAGAGCAGGGCGGCCCCCGCCATCAGGAGGGCGATGGTGTCGAAGGAGGCCCCGTAACCCCGCCGGGCGATGAGGAACCCCGCCAGGATGGGCCCCGCCGACTCGCCCACGTCCCAGATGGTCCCGAACACCCCCATGGCCGAGCCCATCCGCCCCGCCCGGACGAGGTCGGCCACCAGGGCGGTGGTGCAGGGGGTGACGGCCGCCACGCCGAGGCCCAGCAGGGGGAGGAAGCGCCCCGTCCGGAATATCAGGGGGAGCAGGGCTGCGCACAGCAGGAGGCCCACCAGGATCACGGGCTTTCGCCCCACCCGGTCCGAGGCCCAGCCCGTGAGGGGCTTGGCCGCCATGGTGGTGGCGAGCTGGGCCCCCAGGACGAGGGCGATCTGAGCGTCGTTGAGGGCCACGAGCCTGGCAAAGGGAGGGAGGAAGCCGAGGAAGGCGCCGTAGCCCACGTACATCACGGCTTCGAGGCTGGAGGCGATGACCACCGGAGGGCTGGAGACGACTTCCACCACCCCCTGCCGGAACCTGGGCCACCGGGGAGCGGGCGGGTCCGGATTCGCCTCCGCCGGCTCGGGCAGGCGCAAGACCATCAGCAGGGGGAGAAGGCCCAGAACCCCCACCAGCAGGTAGGTGCTGGCGTAGCTCGCAGTGTAAAAGAGAACGAACCCGCCCACCATCGGCCCCACCGTCGCCCCCACGTCGCTGGCCGAGGTGAACCAGCCCAGCCTCGCGCCCCTTCCCTCCTGGGCCAGGTCGGCCACGTAGGCCGCGGCCACGGGGGAAAAGATGGCCGTCGCGAAGCCGTGGAGAAAGCGGAGGAGCAGAAGAGCGATAGGCCCCGTCACGAAGGGATAGAGGAAAGGAGGGAGTGCGAAGAAGAGGCAGCCCAGGAGCATCATCCTCCTCTTGCCGAGGACGTCGGAGAGCGCGCCCGCGGGCAGCTTTATGAAGACCCCCGTCACGGTGGAGGCGGCGACGATGAGGCCCAAAAGCTCCGGCGCCGCCCCCAGATCCTGGGCGAAGCGGGGGAGGACGGGGCTGCGGGCCATCTGGTATCCCAGCCGCGAGAACATCCCCGCCAGCACGATGGTCAAAAAGGGGCTCACACGCGACCTCCTTCCACGGGCCACTCC
>JBHIBR010000355.1:0-2462 GCA_046759145.1 Nitrospinota bacterium
CCTGCGTGGACGGGATCCCCAAGGCCACCGGCGACGCCCTCTACGGGGTGGACGCGACGGCCCCCGGGGCTCTGACGGGGAGGGTCCTCCGCAGCCCCTTACCCCATGCCCGCATCGCGCGGGTGGATTGCTCCCGGGCGATGCGCGTGCCGGGGGTGCGCCTCATCTTGACGGGTGAGGACGTCCCCCCCGCCCGCTTCGGCCGCACTCTGAAGGACCAGTCCTGCCTCGCCACCGGACGGGTGCGCTACCTGGGGGACCGGGTGGCCGCCGTGGCGGCCGAAGAGGAGGACGCCCTGGAGGAGGCCCTCTCCCTCATCCGGGTGGACTACGAGCGCCTGCCAGAGCTCTTCGACCCCCGGGAGGCGATGGCGGAGGGGGCGGCCGTCATCCACCCCGAGCTCGCAACTTACCCGGGCTTCAAGGGCCCCTTCGACCACCCCCACGTCGCCCACCGGACGGTGATCCAGAAGGGAGACGTGGAGGCGGCCCGGCGGGAATCCGACGAGGTCTTCGAGGACCACTTCGAGCTCCAGGTGGTCCACCAGGGCTACCTGGAGCCCCACGGTTGCCTCGCCCTGCCCGAGGGGGGCCGCCGCCTCGTGATATACACCTGCACGCAGGCCCCCTTCCTGGTGCGCGAGATCCTGGCCGACGTGACGGGGCTTCCCATGAGCGCCCTCCGGGTGGTTGGCACCCATGTGGGCGGGGCCTTCGGCGCCAAGGGGATGGTGGCCGATGAGCCTGTGTGCGCCCTGCTGGCGTTGCGGACGGGGCGGCCGGTGCGGATGCGTATGAGCCGGGAGGAGGAGTTCACCTCGGGCTCACCCCGCCACCCCTGCCTCATCGACCTCACCACGGGCGTGAAGCGCGACGGCACTGTCGTGTTCCGCGACGCCCGGATGCTCTTCGACGCGGGGGCATACGCCCTCAACACGCCCGCCGTCATCCCGGGCGGGGTGAGCCGCATCGGGGGGCCCTACCGGATGGCCCACTTCCGGACGGTGGGCTACGCCGTCTACACCAACACCACCCCCTACGGCCAGTACCGCGCCCCGGGAGACCCCCAGGCGGCCTTCGCGAGCGAGGTCCAGATGGACATCATTGCCGAGCGCCTGGGGGTCGACCCGGTGGAGATCCGGATGCGCAACGCCCTGGAGGAAGGGGACGTGGCCCCCATCGGAGATGTGTGGCGCCACGTGGGCTACAAGCAGACCTTGCGGGCGGCAGCCGAGCGGGCGGGATGGGGCAAGGCCCGGAAGGCGCGGCCCGGGAAGGCGGTGGGCATGGGGGTGGCGTCGAGCGAGCGGACGGTGGGGATCGGGACCTCGGGGGCGGTGGTGAAGCTCAACGAGGACGGCTCCACCACCCTCCTGGCCGGGGCGACCGACCTGGGGACGGGGACGGACACGGTGCTCCTCCAGGTGGTGGCGGAGGAGCTGGGGCTCCCCTTCGAGCGCTGCTCCATCGTCTCCCGGGACACCGAGAACACACCCTTCGACACCGGGGCAGGGGGCAGCAAGACCACCTTCATCGCGGGCAACGCCGTCCGGGCCGCCGCCCTGGATGCGAAGCGCCAGCTCCTGGAGCTCGCCGCCGAGGAGCTGGAGGCCTCGCCCGAGGACCTGGAGTTCGCCGACGGGGGGGTGCGGGTGAAGGGAGCCCCCGAGCGGAAGGTGACCCTCGCCGCCCTCTCCGTCTTCGCCCAAAAGCAGAGGGGAGGGCCGGTGCTGGGGCGGGGCTCCTTCAACGAGACGGTGCGCAACGTCCCCACCTTCGCCACCCAGGTGGCCGAGGTGGAGGTGGACACCGAGACGGGCGAGGTGGCCCTGCTCAACCTCACACTCGCCCACGACTGCGGCACCGCCCTCAATCCCCAGGCCGTCGCCGGGCAGCTCGAGGGGGGAGCGGTCCAGGGCCTCGGCTACGGCCTGATGGAGGAGATGATCCTCGAGGGCGGCCGGGTGCTCACGCCCGATTTCGCCCGCTACGAGATCCCCACCTCGGCGGACGTGCCCCCCCTGCACACCATCCTCGTGGAGGATGCGCCCGGACCCGGTCCCTTCGGGGCCAAGGCGGTGGGAGAGCCGGGCTGCGTGCCCACGGCGGCCGCGGTCGCCAACGCCATCTACGACGCGGTAGGGGTGCGCATGAAGACGTTGCCCGCTACCGCCGAGAAGGTGCTCCTGGCCCTGAGGAAGGGGTAAGCCCGTGCGGGTCAAAACCCACACCTTCTCCCTGGAGACCCAGGGATTCTCCGACGTCATCGACATCACCCGCCGGGTGGAAGAGGCCCTGGCCGAGAGCGGCCTGGGGGACGGCCTGCTGGCGGTCTACGTGCCCGGCTCCACGGCGGGGGTCACCACCATCGAGTACGAGAGCGGGGCGGTGGCCGACCTCAAGGCGGCCATCGAGCGCATGGCGCCCCAGGACATACCCTACGCCCACGACGCGCGCTGGGG
>JBHIBR010000356.1:0-2461 GCA_046759145.1 Nitrospinota bacterium
TCCGGCCCGGTGGCCGGGGGCCACGCGGCCCCGGGCGAAATGCCGGTTCTTCTGAGCCCCCTTTGGCAACTGGGGCTCCAATGGAATTGGCGTTTCCGCTCCGGCTCGGTAGCCGGCCGAGAGAGCGAATGGTTTTCACCGCTGTCCCCCACCTCACCCTGGCCACCAAGGTCACGGCACTTCGCATCCTCCTGGTGCCCCTCTTCGTGCTCCTCTTGGTGTACGGCCAGCGCATGCTCGCCCTTTTGCTCTTCTGCGCCACTGGGCTGTTGGACGGGGTGGACGGCTTCATCGCCCGCCGGCGGGGAGAGAAGACGAAGCTGGGTGCCCTCCTGGACCCGCTGGCGGACAAGATGCTCTTGATGACCTCCTTTGTGGCGCTCACCCTCTTGGGGGTGATCCCCGCCTGGCTCACCATCGTGGTGGTGAGCCGCGACCTCCTCATAGGCCTGGGCTTCATGATCATCTTCTTCCTTTCCGGCTACCCCGAGCCCCGGCCGAGCATGCTGGGCAAGCTGACCACGGTGGCCCAGATCCTGACCATCTTCTTCGCCCTGGTGGTCCACGCCCTGGACGCCCTCTCCCGGGCGCTCGAGGCGATGGGCTGGGCGGCGGCCGCCCTCACAGTGGCCTCGGGGCTCCACTACCTGCACCGGGGGGGCCGGATGCTGGCGGGGGGGCCGGCCGAGGGCGGCGGGGGAGAGTAGGTGGAGCGGCTGGCGGAAGAGGAGCGAGCGCGGGTCGGGGCCGGGGGCGGCTGGGGACCGCGGCGTGTCGCCCTCATCGTAGCGCTGCTGGCGGCCGGTTGGTTCATTTACGGCATCCGGGAGATCCTCACCCCCTTCGTGCTGGCCTTCCTCCTGGCCTACCTGCTCAACCCGCTCGTGGAGCGCCTGGGGAGATTGCACATCCCCCGGCTGCTCGCCATCGTGCTCATCCTCCTCTCTGTGGGCAGTCTCCTCGTGCTTGCCTTGGCCATCCTTGTCCCTCTGGTCCAGGAGCAGATACTCAACTTCGCGGATCGGGTCCCCCGCTACCTGGCCGTGTTCGAGGGTTGGATAGATGTGGCGATACGCCGCCTGGGGGGCACGCCCCCGGAGCAGGTCCGCGCCTTCGTCCTCGAGAGCCTGCGCGAGCTGGGGAATCTCCCCCGGGTCATCGAGTACGGGAGGGCGCTGCTGTCGCGGGCCACCAGCGGCCTCATCAACGTCCTCTTCCTGCTAGTATACGTGGTGCTCGTCCCGGTGCTGACCTTCTACCTCCTGCGGGACTTCCACGCCATCCGGGAGAACTTCTTCTCCCTCGTCCCGTCGGTCTACCAGGAGGAGGCGCGGCTGCGCATGGCCCGCCTGGATGAGGTGATGGGGGGGTTCATCAAGGGGCAGTTCTTCGTGGGCCTGGTGCTCGCGGTGCTCTACAGCGTGGGGCTGATGTTGGTGGCCACGCCCCTCTGGCTGGTGCTGGGCATCGGAACGGGCCTCCTCAGCATGGTCCCCTACCTTGGCCTCATCCTGGGGTTTCCCACCGCCCTCATCATGAGCGCCCTCCAGTATCAGGACCTGGCCCACCCCATCGGGGTGGTGGGGGTGTTCGCGGTGGTGTGGGCGCTGGACGGTTGGTTCGTCTCGCCCCGCATCGTGGGGGGCCATCTCGGCCTCCACCCGGTGGTGATCATCCTTGCGGTGTTCGCGGGGGCGCACCTGATGGGCATCTTCGGGGTGCTGATCGCGATGCCGGCGGCGGCGGCCATCCGGGTGGGGCTCGAGGCCCTCCGAGACCACTACTTGCGGTAGCGCTGGCGTCCCCGCCGGCCGGGGCGAGGGATCACTCCTTGCGCTGAGGGAGGCCCGCGGCTGGGACTGCCGCCGGACTTCGGCGAGCTCAGACTTCGGCGAGCTCAGTCGAGCCGTCGAGCCGGACGGCGGCGCTACGACCCCCCTGCGCTGGCGGCGCCCCTCAGGCGGAGGGGGGGTCATGCGACCCCGGGCGGAGGCCTGGTTCTTCTGGGCCCCCCTTGACAACCGGGGCTTCAACAGAGTTGGCCTTTTCGCTCCGGCCCGGTGGCCGGTGCGACCGCGCACGCCGAAGAGGCCAGTTCTGTCGAGCCCCCCTTGGCGACCGGGGCTTCAAGAGAGTTGGCCTTTTCGCTCCGGCCCGGTGGCCGGTGCGGCCGCGCACGCCGAAGAGGCCAGTTCTGTCGAGCCCCCCTTGGCGACCGGGGCTTCAACGGAGTTGGCCTTTTCGCTCCGGCCCGGTGGCCGGTTCCCGGTCTGCGGCGCGCGCGAGGAGGAAGAGGACGTCCGATAGGCGGTTCAGGTAGATGAGGAGGTGGGGGTTCTCCAGGTAGCCCTCATCCCGCAGCCTGACTGCCCAGCGCTCGCCCCGCCGCACGATGGTGCACGCGAGGTCGAGCGCCGCCCCCGCCGCCGAGTCCCCCGAGAGGGTCCAGTCGGTGAGCTTG
>JBHIBR010000357.1:0-2457 GCA_046759145.1 Nitrospinota bacterium
CTTCAGCGGAGCCAAGTCGGGCGAGACCGACATCATCTTCAGCCAGTTCGTTCGGGATGTGGAAGACGGCCGCGTCAGCGAGGTGGTGATCCAGGGCGATCGCATTCGGGGGCGCTACAACAGCGGCCGGGTCTTCCACACCTACGCCCCGAAGGACCCCGACATCATCAAGCTCCTCCGCGGCCGGGGCGTGAGCATCCGGGTCGACCCCCAGGAGCATAGCTCCTGGTATGTGAACCTCTTGATGTCCTCCTTCCCGATGCTCATCCTCCTGGGCATCTGGATCTTCTTCATGCGCCAGATGCAGGCAGGGGGGGGCAAGGCGCTCTCCTTCGGCAAGAGCAAGGCGCGGCTCCTCACCAACACGAAGAAGAAGGCCACCTTCAAAGACGTGGCGGGCGTCGACGAGGCCAAGGAGGAGCTCCAGGAGATCATCGAGTTCCTGCGGGACCCCCAGAAGTTTCAGAAGCTGGGCGGGCGTATCCCCAAGGGGGTTCTTCTGGTGGGCCCGCCCGGCAGCGGAAAGACCCTCCTGGCGCGCGCCATCGCGGGCGAGGCGGACGTCCCCTTCTTCACCATCAGCGGCTCAGACTTCGTGGAGATGTTCGTGGGCGTGGGGGCGAGCCGCGTGCGGGATCTCTTCGAGCAGGGCAAGAAGCACGCCCCCTGCATCATCTTCATCGACGAACTCGACGCTGTGGGCCGCCACCGCGGGGCGGGGCTCGGCGGGGGCCATGACGAGCGCGAGCAGACCCTCAACCAGCTCCTGGTGGAGATGGATGGCTTCGAGTCCAACGACGGCGTCATCCTCGTCGCCGCCACCAACCGGCCGGACGTGCTGGACCCGGCCCTCCTGCGCCCGGGGCGATTTGACCGCCAGGTGGTTGTGCCCCGGCCGGACATCCGGGGGCGGGTGGGCATCCTGGAGGTCCACACCAAGAAAATCCCCCTGGCCGAGAACGTGGACCTCGCCATCCTCGCCCGGGGCACCCCCGGGTTCAGCGGGGCCGACCTCGCCAACCTGGTGAACGAGGCTGCCCTCCACGCCGCCCGGGAAGGGAAGTCGGTCGTGGACATGGCCGCCTTCGAGACAGCCAAAGACAAGGTGATGATGGGCTCCGAGAGGCGGAGCATGATCATCAGCGACGAAGAGAAGCGCAACACCGCCTACCACGAGGCGGGCCACGCCCTGGTCGCCAAGCTCCTCCCGGGGGCGGACCCGGTCCACAAGGTGACCATCATCCCCCGCGGACTGGCCCTCGGCCTCACCCAGCAACTTCCGCTGGATGAGAAGCACACCTACCCGAAGGAGTACCTCCTCAACAACCGGGCCATCCTCATGGGGGGTCGGGCCGCGGAGGAGATCGCGCTGGGGCGCATCACGACGGGGGCGGGCAACGACATCGAGCGCGCCACCGAGGTCGCCCGACGCATGGTGTGCGAGTGGGGGATGAGCGAGCGGTTGGGGCCTCTCGCCTTCGGCAAGAAGGAGGAGCAGATCTTCCTCGGCCGCGAGATCGCCCAGCACAAAGACTACTCCGAGATGACGGCCATCGAGATCGACAAGGAGATCAAGCGCTTCGTCCAGGAAAGCTCCGAGCGCGCCAAGCGCGTACTCCTGGAGCGCCGCGAGGCATTGGACTGCGTGGCGATGGCGCTGCTGGAGCACGAGAGCCTGGACGGCGCGCAGATCGAGGAGATCCTGGCCACCGGCCAGCTCACCTCCCCCGCGCCCGACCTGAGCACGAGACCTGACGCAGAAGATGTCCCCTCCGCCCCGAGCGAGCCAGTGACTCCATCCCCCGGTCCGGTTGTGGCTCCTCCGCCTGCCAGGGCCCCCGGCGAAGCCTGAGGAGGTGAGGGCTCATTGTGCGCCCCTCTCCTCCGTGGGTCCCCCTGACGCGGGGACCGGGTCTATAGCCACGAGCAGAACGGAGCCATCCCGACCGCGGTGCGAGGTCGCATCCCCCTGGATCGGGACGGCCAGCAACCGGGCCGGGTTCTGGACGCTCTCTCCGGGGTGCGGCTGGAGGCGCCTCGGTCGTAACCTGCCGGTCAGGGTCGCCCGCGCGGTGTAGGCGCCCCGCCCGAGGCAGCAGGCGCGCGGATAGAAGTCCATCGGGGGGGCGTCTTCCCGGTGCCTCTCCACTTCGTTACTATCTGGGCCGAGAAGGTGATTGCCTCCCGCTCGGCGCAAATCGCGAGCGTGGGCATCCGGGGCTCGGGCGGATGGAGGCGCGGTTTCTCCGGTCGGCGGTGAGGTTCCCCAAGTGGGTTTGAGGCCATGGCCAGGCTGTGCGTGAATGTGGACCACGTGGCCACCCTCCGCGAGGCCCGCAAGACAAACGAGCCCGACCCCGTGGCGGCCGCCCTCCTGGCGGAGCGAGCCGGGGCGGTGGGGATCACCGTCCACCTGCGGGAGGACCGCCGTCACATCCAGGAGCGCGACCTGCGGCT
>JBHIBR010000358.1:0-2442 GCA_046759145.1 Nitrospinota bacterium
GCCCGCGCGCTCGAGACGGGGGGTGCGGGGGGGAGCACCCGGGCCGGGGCTGAGCTGGTGGGGGCGCGGCTCGCCGAGCGGGCGCGAACGGTGGGGGTGAAGAGGGTGGTGTTTGACCGGGGGGGTTATCTCTATCACGGGAGGGTGAAGGCCCTCGCCGATGCCGTCCGCGCCGGAGGCCTCGAGTTCTAGGGCGCCCGAGGAGGAGGGGGGGTGGCTCAGGAGAGCCCCGAGAGAGAGCTGGTTGACCGCATCATCTACATCAACCGGGTGGCCAAGGTGGTCAAGGGGGGCCGCCGGTTCAGCTTCAGCGCCCTCGTGGCGGTGGGGGACCGCAACGGTCGCGTCGGGGTGGCCATGGGCAAGGCCAACGAGGTGCCCGCGGCCATCTCCAAGGCCATCGAGAAGGCCAAGAAGAACCTCGTGCGGGTCCCCCTCGAGGAGACCACCATCCCCCACGCCATCACGGGCCACTTCGGGGCCGCCCGGGTGGTGCTCAAACCCGCCGCCAAGGGGACGGGGGTCATCGCGGGCGGCGCCGTGCGCGCGATCCTGGACGTGGGTGGGGTGCGGGATGTGCTCACCAAGTCGTTGGGGACCAGCAACGCCCACAACGTGGCCAAGGCCACCATGGACGGGCTCCTCCACCTCCAGAGCCGCGAGCAGGTGGAGCGGCGCCGGGGCAAGTCCCTGCCGCGAGAGGCCGGGCGAGCGTGAGGGGTGGGAGGTTGGCCAGGACCCTCAAGATCACCCTTCGCAGGAGCCCCGTGGGCCGGCAGAAGGGACAGCGGGCCGTGGTCCGGGGCCTGGGCCTGAGGCGGCTCCACCAGAGCGTGGTGCGGGAGGACACGCCCGCCATCCGGGGGATGGTGTTCAAGGTCCAGCACCTGGTCGAGGTGGAAGAACAGGAGTGACGGGGTGGAGAGGGAGCGGTTGCGACTGGGCGCGTTGAAACCCCCCCGGGGGGCGAAGAGCAAAGCCCGCCGCGTGGGCCGGGGGCACGGGTCGGGTCGGGGGGAGACCTCGGGCCGGGGGACCAAAGGCCAGCGCGCCCGAAGCGGTTCCACGCGCAGGCCGGGATTCGAGGGGGGCCAGATGCCCCTCCAGCGGCGGCTCCCCAAGCGGGGGTTCACGAACATCTTTCGGAAGGAGTATGTCATCGTGAACCTCCGCGACCTGGCGCGCTTTGAGCCCGGCAGCCAGGTCACGGAGCTCACCCTCCGCGAGCGGGGCCTCGTCCGCAGGCGGGGGGCCGGCCTCAAGGTGCTGGGGGAGGGGGAGCTCGCCCACCCCCTCCACGTCGTGGCGGCCCGGTTCAGCGCTTCGGCGAAGAGGAAGATTGAGGCGGCGGGAGGCGTGGCGGAGGTGGCCTCGCCATGATGGGCGGCGTTCAGAACCTGTTCAAGATCCCCGAGCTGAAGAACCGCGTCCTCTTCACCCTCGCCCTCCTGGCCGTGTTCCGCGTGGGAGCGCACATCCCCACCCCCGGCATCGACGGCAAGGCGCTGGCCGCCTTCTTCGCCGAGGCGACCCGGACGGGTAGCACCCTGATGGAGTTCTTCGACCTCTTCACGGGGGGCGCCCTCAGTCAGCTCACCATCTTCGCCCTGGGCGTCATGCCCTACATCAGCGCCTCCATCATCCTGGAGCTCCTCACGGTGGTGATCCCCCACCTCGAGAAGCTCAAGAAGGAGGGCGAGGCGGGGCGGAAGAAGATCACCCAGTACACCCGCTACGGGACGGTGGTCCTCTCGGCCATCCAGGGGATGGGCATCGCCATCGGGCTGGAGGGGATGCAGAGCCCCACGGGCAGCCCCGTGGTGCCCGACCCGGGGTGGGGCTTCCGCCTGATGGCGGTCCTCACCCTGACCTCGGGCACGGCCTTCCTGATGTGGCTGGGGGAGCAGATCAACGAGCGGGGCATCGGCAACGGCATCAGCCTGATCATCTTCGCGGGGATCGTGGCCCGGCTCCCCTCGGCCGTGATTGCCTCCCTGCGGCTCCTGCGGACGGGGGAGCTCCAGCCCCTGGTCATGTTGGGCCTGCTGGTGCTCATGGCGGGGGTGGTGGCCTTCATCGTATTCTTCGAGGCGGGACAGCGGCGCATCCCCATCCAGTATGCCAAGCGCGTGGTGGGGCGGCGCATGTTGGGCGGCCAGAGCACGCATCTCCCCCTCAAGCTCAACACATCCGGCGTCATCCCGGCCATCTTCGCCTCCTCCGTCATCGTCTTCCCGGCCACCATCGCCCAGTTCGTGGACCACCCCTGGATGCGGGCCGTCTCCAACAGCCTCGCGCCCGGCAACGGGCTCTACACCGTGCTCACCATCTTCTTGCTCTTCTTCTTCAGCTATTTCTACACCGCCATCATCTTCAACCCCGTAGATGTGGCCGACAACATGAAGAAATACGGGGGGTTCGTCCCGGGCATCCGGCCCGGCA
>JBHIBR010000359.1:0-2436 GCA_046759145.1 Nitrospinota bacterium
GGCTGGGGGGAAGAGGGCTTACTCGGTGGGTTGGAAAGTTCGAGTTCGGGCTATTTTAGGGGGGACTAATCAGGATTTCGTCGGGTAGGCCGCCCGGATGGGCAGCGTGGTGGGCTAGGGTCAATGCGAAGAACTTATCCGTGATGGATCTCCCTCACTTTTGTCACTATAGGGGGGAACAGAAAAATTGAGAGCAGGCCCAGAAGTAGGCCGGCAATCGCGCCGAGTATGTTGCCAAGAAATAAACCGGTGAATGCCGAGATGAAAGTGATGAGAATGACAGCCCACTTTGCCCAGGTGTTTTTTTCGTAGAACTCGCGTCTTAATTCCCACCCAGCCTCTCGACCTTCAAGTCTATATTTACCGGGTTCGGCGTCGAGGGTATATGATTTCCCCTCTTTCCCGCACTTTGCGCACGGCCCGTGATGATCCGGAGCTAGCTGGGTTCCGCAGTGTAAACATTTTGCCGAAGCCACAATCCTTATCTATTAGCATACGTCACAAAGGCTTGCTATCCCGGTTCGCCTCCTGTGTTTAGCCGACATTGCCCACATGCCCCCTCGAATGCCGACAGCCTAACACAAAAGCTCGGGCCCGGGGCCTCAAAATCCCGCGTCTCGGGTGGGGATGAAACTCACGGGGGCGACCCTGACCGTGCCAACAGCGTGCGGCCCTTCGCGGGCGGGCCATCCCCCCCGGCGCCGCGAGCGTCAGCGCGCTGTTAGGCCGTGACGCGGATGTTGTCGTGGAGGAACTCTGGCGCGAAGTCGGCGCCGTTCGGCCACACGAGCGTGTGGAACTCCGGGTCCACGCGGAAGCGCCTGAACTCCTCCGGGTTCCGGAGAGGCTCAAAGACCGGGCCCGCCAGCTCCGGCCCAAGGTCGATTTCGCCCTCCGTTCCGTCCTTAAACCGGATCCACACGATGTACCCAGTCACGTGCCTCGCTTCTGTCACGTGATAGTCCATGGTCTCTACTCCAGAGGGGCGATTGGGTTTAGCGGTCGGCCCTGCCGAGCCAACTCCCAGTTGTTGAGCAGTTCGTCCTTGTGCATTGCGTGCCACTCCAGGACGAGTCCCAGAGCTCGCTTCGGGAATCGGCCCGCCACGACCCCCGTTTCGATCTCCACCGTGACCTCGAACTCGCCGTATACCGCATGGAAGTGGGGCGGACCGTGCTCCCTATAGAACATGCCGATCACAATCCCGAGGAACCGGCTGATCTCTGGCAAAGCGACCTTTCCCAGATGCATCTTTGCTGATGACAGCATAGCACAAAAGCCCGGGCCCAGGGTGGCACCGCAAGATGTCATTCCGAGCCCTTCGCTGTCATTCCGAGCGGAGTGCCCGCGCTCAGGGCGGGCTCCGCGAGGAATCTCGGTTGTCCCGAAGGAGTGCGCCGGCTGAGGTCCCTGAGGGGCGAGACCTTTCTCCTCCCCCAAGGACACCCCGGGGTTTCGTTCGGTGGCGAAGCAGCCGAGACCCCTCGCTGCCCCCTCGGCCTAAGGGGCCTCGGGGCGGCGGCTCGGGGTGACAGGAAAAGGCCTCGGGTGACAGCAAGAGGGGGGTCTCAAGTTGGATAGGGAGGTCGAGACACCCCGGCGCCTCCCGCTCGCCGCCCCATTGCCTGTGTGCTAATCTAGTTGGTTTGGACGCGGGCTCCAGCTGCCCCGCGAGGGAGGCGCTAGCGCCATGGCCGAGCGGAAGATCGTCATCAAGGGCGCCCGGGAGCACAACCTCAAGGATCTCTCCCTGGAGATCCCCCGGGACAAGCTCGTGGTGATCACCGGCCTCTCGGGCTCGGGGAAATCCTCCCTCGCCTTCGACACCCTCTACGCCGAGGGGCAACGGCGATATGTGGAGTCCCTCTCGGCCTACGCCCGGCAGTTCCTCGAGCAGATGGACAAGCCGGACGTGGACGCCGTCGAGGGCCTCTCGCCCGCCATCTCCATCGAGCAGCGCACCACCAGCAAGAACCCCCGGAGCACGGTGGGAACAGTGACGGAGATCTACGACCACCTCCGCCTCCTCTACGCGCGGGTGGGAACCCCCCACTGTCACCAGTGCGGACGCCCCATCGCCTCCCAGACGGTCCAGCAGATGGTGGACCGGGCGATGGAGTTGCCCGAGGGGGCGCGGGTCCAGGTCCTCGCCCCCATCGTCCGGGGGCGGAAGGGCGAGTACCGGAGGGAGTTCGAGGAGATGCTCCGGCGGGGCTTCCTCCGGGCGCGGGTGGACGGCGAGCTGCGCGAGCTCTCCGAGGAGATTCGGCTCGACCGCAACAAGAAGCACGACATCGAGGTGATGGTGGACCGTCTGACCCTCCGCAAGGGCGCCGCCGGCCGGCTCGCCGAGTCGCTGTCCACCGCCGTGGGCTTGGGCGGAGGCCTGGCCCTCCTCCAGGTCGTGGGCGGGGAGGAGCTCCTCTTCAGCGAGCA
>JBHIBR010000360.1:0-2435 GCA_046759145.1 Nitrospinota bacterium
ACCTGGGCCCGCACGTCGTAATGGCTCGCCTCCTTCGGCTCAAGGCGGATGGCCTCCTCGATGTAGCCCTCGGCAGCGCTGAGGTCGCGACCGGTCGCCGCCAGGAGGTAAGCCAGGTTGCCGAGCACCACGGCGAGGTAGGGCTCGCGCTGGAGTGCCTTCTCGTACATCTCGATGGCCAGGTCGTACTTCTCCTGGCGGACGTAGACATTCCCGAGATTGTTGTAGATGGTCGCTTCCTCGGGGTCGAACTCCAGTGCGCGCCGGTAGGCAGCCTCGGCTTCGGCAAGGCGTCCGAAGGCCGAATGCACCGTGCCCAGGGCCAGCCAGGCGCCTATGTTATCGCCATTGAGCTTGAGCTCTTCCTCCAGGAAGGGGAGCGCTTCGGCGTATCTCCCCTTCCGCATCCGCTCCAGGGCGGCCCGGAAATGCCGGTCGGTCGTGCGCATGAAGATCGAGTAGCCTTCCGGGGTCTTCACGATGGGGCTCATTTCGCCTTCTCGCAGGCCGGCCACAGCGGCCCGAACCTCGGGGAGCAGCGAGGCGAGCTTCACTCCCCCTACATATCCCCCCCGTAGCGGGTTGGGGCCGATGGACCGATCGCGAACGGCGATGTGGAACGGAAGCCCCCTCTCGATCTCCGCCTGGGCGATCACGGCGGCTTCGTGGTCGGGCAGGGTGAGGATGCGGAGGTGCATCCTTTCGACCTGGCGGGCCGGAAGGGAAGCGCCGGGCCCCTCCCCTTCCATGGCCTTCGGGGGAGGGGCCGGGGCCGTTTCCGTAGAGCCGGGCCCGGGAATCCCTTGCGCGCAGGCGGAGAGAACGGTGAACAAGAGCGCCGAAGCGAGGAACTTCCGGGGACCTTGGGCCAAGGGGCGAGAGTCTCCTCCGCAGGGGAAACCGACTATCTTTGTATATAGGCCCGCCATCTCGACTGCAAACCATCCGCCGCAACCATCGGGCCTTGAGGCTCCAGGGCTGCGGATTGTCCTCCTGGCTCCAGGGGGGGCGTTCCGATATAATCCTTCTGCCATCTCACCGTTTCTCCATACCGAGGGCTCGCCCTCTCCGGGAGGGGAAGGCATGAAAGCGGACCTCCTCATCGCCGACGCCCAAGTGGTTACCCCCCAAGTGAGCTACCCGGCTCACATCTACATCCAGGGCGGGAAGATCCTCGCCATCTCCCGGGAGCGCGACCTCCCCGCCGACCGCGTCATTGACGCTGCAGGCCGCCCCGTCCTGCCGGGCGCTGTGGACGAGCATGTCCACATGATGGACCCCGGCTACACCGACCGGGAGGACTGGACCACCGGCACCCAGGCCGCGGCCCGGGGCGGCGTCACGACTGTCATCGACCACCACCGCTCCAAGCCCCAGGTATTTAACCGCAAGCTCCTGGAAGAGAAAACCGAGTACGCGCGGCGGCGCTCGGTGGTGGACTTCGGCCAGTTGGGGGGCCTCGACCCCGAGAACCTGGAGCACCTGCGGCCCATGTGGGAGGGCGGGGCGCTGGGGTTCAAGGGTTTCCTCTGCGAGCTCCACGGGGCGCGGGAGCTCAGCGAGGGGGTGCTCTTAGACATCCTGGAGGAGGTGGCGGGTTTCGGCGGCACTGTGATGCTCCACTGCGAGAGCGACACCATCTTGAAGAAGGCGAAGGAGCGGGTGGAGGCTGAAGGCCGGAAGGACTACCTGAGCTTCGCCGCCCTGCGCCGACCCGAGGCCGAGGTTGTGGCGACGGAGGACGTTATCCACCTCGCCGAGCTCACCGGATGCCGAGTGCTGGTGGCCCACGTGAGTCAGCCCCGGCTTCTCCGCCACATCCGCCAGGCGCGGGCACACCGGCGGGTGCCCATCTACGCCGAGAGCTGTCCCCAGTACTTCTACCTGGACACCGGACACTTGAAGGAGAAGGGGCCCTTCGTGAAGTTCACCCCCCCGGTGCGGGAGCCCGAGACGCGGCAGGGTATGCGCAAAGCCCTGGCGGAGGGCCTGGTGGACACCATCGGGACCGACCACTGCCCCTACCCCCGCGCGGCCAAAGAGAAAGGACTCGGCGACATCCACCAGGCCCCCTTCGGCATCCCCGGGATCGAGACCACCCTCCGGCTCATGCTCAATGCGGTGAATGAAGGCTGGCTCACCCTGAACCAGCTCGTCCAGATGATGTGCGAAACCCCGGCCCGCACCTTCAACATCTATCCCCAGAAAGGGGCCCTCCTCCCCGGCTCGGACGCGGACCTGGTGATCGTGGACCTCGACCGGCAGGAGACCATCTCGGATTCCGCCATCGTCTCCAAGTGCGGCTGGTCCCCCTACGACGGCTGGCGGCTCAAGGGAGGGCCCGTCCTCACCATGGTCCGGGGAGAGGTGGTCGCCGAAGAGGGCAAAGCGGTGGGCGACCCCGGCTTTGGCGAGTCCGTCTTCCGGGCGGAGAG
>JBHIBR010000361.1:0-2429 GCA_046759145.1 Nitrospinota bacterium
CCCCTTCGTCTACCTCGAGGGCCTCGCCTTCGCCGCCCTGGGGATGGTGGCGGCCTCCCTGGCTCCCTCTTACTCCTTCTTCAATTTCCACTTCTCCCTGATCATCACTCCCATGTTCTTCTTCTCGGGCATCTTCTTCCCGCTGGAGGGTTACCCGGGCTGGGTGAGAGGGGTGTCCGAACTCCTCCCCCTCACCCACGCGGTGCGCATCTCCCGGGGATTCATCACGACGGGGGAGCTGGGAGGACTCTTGTGGAGCGCCCTCTACCTCCTGGGGCTCGCCTTGGTTTTCTTCTCCCTCGCCCGCTGGCTGGTGGAGCGGAAGGTGGTGACATGAGGGAGGCGAGTGCCACCGGGCACCCCGAAGGGGCCAGCTCTCCTGAGCCCCTCTCGCCAACGGGGGCTCGAAAGGAGCAGGGTCTTCGCTCCGGTCCGGTGACCGGTGCGAGCGCGCACCCCGGACGGGCCAGTTCGGTTGAGCGCCTCTTGTCCACCGGGGCTCAAACGGAATGGGAGGATCGCTCGGCCCGGGTGCCGGCGGGCACCCCGGTGGTCAGGGAGGACATCCCGTGATCGCCCGGGAAGCCCTGGAGCGCCGCGAGGCGGAGACCCTCGCCCCCTACGCCGCGAAGAGTGCGGAGAGTCTCGGCCGGGCCCACCCCGAGGCGGAACACCCCATGCGCACCGCCTTCCAGCGGGACCGGGACCGGATCGTCCACACCACCGCCTTCCGCCGCCTGGAGTACAAGACCCAGGTGTTCGTGAACCACGAGGGGGACCACTACCGCACCCGCCTCACCCACACCCTCGAGGTCGCCCAGCTCGCCCGCTCCATCGCCCGGGCGTTGCGCCTCAACGAGGACCTGGCCGAGGCGGTCGCCCTCGCCCACGACCTGGGCCACCCCCCCTTCGGCCACTCGGGCGAAGACGCCCTCAAGGAGCTCATGGAAGAGCACGGCAACCCCCGGGGCTTCGACCACAACCTCCAGGGCCTGCGGGTGGTGGAGGAACTGGAGGAGCGCTACGCGGCTTTCCGCGGCCTCAACCTCACCTGGGAGACCCGGGAGGGCATCCTGAAACAAACAGCCGGATACCGGGGGAGTTTCCCCCCGGGCCTGGGGCCCGAGTGTGCCCCCAGCCTCGAGGCCGCGGTCGTGGACCTAGCGGATGAGATCGCCTACAACAGCCACGACCTGGACGACGGCCTCTACTCGGGACTGCTGGCGCCGGAGGAGCTGAAGGAGGTGGAGCTCTGGGCGGAGGGTCGGGAGCGGGCTGTCGGGCCAGCCCAAGCGGGGGGGGCCGCCGGGAGCCTGGGCGAGCAGGTGACGCAGCGGGAGACCATCCGCCGCATCATCAACGCCCAGGTGAGCGACCTCATCGAGACGGCCGCCCGCAACGTGGAAGAGCGGGGCCTGCGCTCCATTGAGGAGGTGCGGCGCCGCGGCCACGGAGTCGTCGCCTTCAGCCCCGCCATGCGGGCAAAGAACGAGCAGCTCAAGGCCTTCCTGATGGAGCGCATGTACAAGAACTACCGGGTGCTGCGCATGGAGGAGAAGGGGAAGAGGATCCTGGGCGACCTGTTCCGCGCTTATGTGGCCCGCCCCGCCCAGCTTCCTCCCCACGTCCAGGCCCGGCTGCGCGAAGACCCGCCCGACGACCCCTGCCGCACGGTGTGCGACTACGTCGCCGGGATGACCGACCGCTTCGCCCTGCAAGAGCACAAAAAGCTCTTCGACCCCCACGAGCGGGTGTGAGGAGGGGCCCCTTCGCGGTTCCCAGGATTCTCAGAAGGCGGTCGAGTAGGCCCTGGAGGGCAGGAGATGAAAGCCAGGCGGCGCAAGAGAGTCCCTGAGATCATCCTGAGGGACGGGAAACCGGCCGCTGTCATCCTCGACATCGACCAGTACCAGGAGATGCTCGAACGGTTGGAGGATGTCGAGGACCTCAAGGCCCTTCGGGAGATGAGGCGGAAACCTCTGAAGTTCAGGAAGCTCGAGGAGTTTCTCACACAAGCTCGTAGATATCCGCGAACATCCCTTTGACCCGCCCCCCGCTCAAGTGGCCGACGAGTACCTCTTCCGTCTTGCCGGGACCGCCGCTCAGGGCCATGTGGAGGTGGACGTAGGGCTGGGGCTCGGTCCAGGTCACCTCGCCCAGGGCCGCGGGGGGGTTCTCGGGCCAGCTGATGTTCCCCAGGGCCAGTAGCTCCCGCCAGTCGTCGAAATGCCGACGGTCCACGTCGTAGCCCTCCATGCTCCGGAAACCCGTGAGCATGTCGGTCTTCTCCAGCGCACCGAAGACAAAGACCGAACCGGCCCGGATGTCTTTCTGCTTCACGAAGCGGTTGATTTCCCCGAAGAAGTCATCGCCCGGCTCGAACTGCAAATGGAAGATCCGGCCCAGCTTCCGCTCCACCGCCCGCATCC
>JBHIBR010000362.1:0-2426 GCA_046759145.1 Nitrospinota bacterium
CTGTCCGCGTGCGCTTCGCCCCCAGTCCCACGGGGCACCTCCACATCGGCGGAGCCCGCACGGCGCTCTTCAACTGGGCCTACGCCCGCGCCAAGGGGGGAAAGGCGATCCTCCGGATCGAGGACACGGACCGGGAGAGGTCCACCGAAGAGAGCATCCGGCAGATCCTGGAAGCCTTCGACTGGCTCGGGGTGGAGTGGGACGAGGGACCTTACCGCCAGACGGACCGGATGGACCTCTACCGCGAGGCCGCCCGGAGGCTGCTCGCGAGCGGGGGGGCCTACCGCTGCACCTGCACCCCGGAAGAGGTGGAGGCCATGCGGGAGCGCGCCCGCAAGGAGGGCCGGGCGCCCAAATACGATGGCACCTGCCGGGGACGCTACGACCGGGACCCGGAGAGGCCCTTCGTCATCCGCCTGCGCGTGCCCGACGAGGGGGAGACCGTGGTGGAGGACCTCCTGGCGGGGCCCGTCCGCTTCGAGCACGCCCAGCTGGACGACTTCGTCCTGGTGCGCTCGGATGGCTCGCCCACTTACAACTTCTGCGTCGTCGTGGACGACATCGACATGCGCATCACCCACGTCATCCGGGGGAACGACCACCTGGCCAACACCCCCAAACAGGTGCTCCTCTACCGCGCCCTCGGGGCCGACCTGCCGCGCTTCGCCCACATCTCCATGATCCTCGGGCCGGACCGAAAGCGCCTGAGCAAGCGCCACGGAGCCACCTCGGTGCTGGAGCTTCGCGAGGAGGGCTACCTGCCCGAGGCGGTGGTGAACTACCTGGTGCGGCTGGGATGGTCGCTGGGCGACCAGGAGATCTTCTCCCGGGAGGAGATCACCGAAAATTTCGACATCGCCAACCTCAACCGCGCCCCCGCCCTCCACAACCCGGAGAAGCTCCTCTGGCTCAACGCCCACTACCTGAAGTCCCGTGAAGAGGAGCGCCTGGCCGACCTGCTGGAGGAGTTTCTCCGCAAAGAGGGCCTCAACCCCGGGGTCCTCCCGCGCGAGAAGCGCCTGGAGGTTGTGCGCGCCCTCCGGGAGCGCGCCAAAACCCTCCGGGAGATGGCGCACAGCGCCCGCCACTTCTTCACCGAGGAGGTCGAGGTGGACGCCGGGGCGGCTGCGAAATTTCTCACCGCGGAGACCGCCCCCGCCCTTGAGTCTTTGACCGCGGCGCTCAGCGGGCTCGAGGATTTCAGCCCCGAGGCGGTCCAGGGTGCTTTCGAGCGCGTGCTCGAGGAGAGGGGCCTCAAACTCGTCCAGCTCGCCCAGCCCGTGCGGGTGGCGATCACGGGGGGGACGGTGAGCCCGGGCATCTACCAGGTGGTGAGCATCGTCGGCAAGGAGCGGGCCCTCCAGAGGCTCGGCCGCGCCCTCGGCCGCATCCGGGGCTAGGAGGTGTTGACGGAAAGCGTTGCGGGGCCTATCATTTCCAGTTGATCGGCTGGGGAGTCGTCTAGCGGCAGGACTCCAGACTCTGGATCTGGCTACCGAGGTTCGAATCCTCGCTCCCCAGCCAAATCTTCTCCCCAGGGCCCCATCGTCTAGCGGCCTAGGACGCCGGCCTCTCAAGCCGGTAACGCGGGTTCGATTCCCGCTGGGGCCACCAGGAAAATCTCTCCCCTCCGCCCCGTCTCAGGCCCATGCCCTCAACCGCGCTCAGGCCCCCCGCCGCTCCTTTCCTCAAGTGGGCGGGCGGAAAGGGCTCCTTGCTCCCCCAGCTCGAACCCTCTTTCCCCACGAGGTTCCACGCCTACCACGAGCCCTTCCTGGGCGGCGGGGCGGTCTTCTTCCACCTGCGACCCCGGCGCGCTTTCCTCTCCGACTCGAATGCTGAACTCATCGGCTGCTACCGGACAGTCCGGGACCGGGTGGAGGAGCTCATCCGCGCCCTCTCCCGCCATCGCTACGAGCGGGAGCATTTCTACGAGGTCCGCTCCCAGGCGCCGGAGTCGCTCGATGAGGTAGAGCGCGCCGCCCGCTTCATCTTCCTCAACAAGAGCTGCTACAACGGCCTCTACCGCGTGAACCGGAGGGGTCTCTTCAACGTCCCCTTCGGCCGCTACGCGAAGCCCACCCTTTGTGACGCGCGGGGTCTTCGGACGGCGAGCCGGGCCCTCCGGGGGGTCACCCTCTTCGCGGAGGACTTCGAGGGATGCCTCCCCCGGGTGCGCCCCGGGGACTTCGTCTACTTCGACCCTCCCTACCTGCCCCTGAGTCCCACGAGCCAGTTCACCAGTTACACAGAGGGCGGCTTTTCCCTCGCCGAGCAGAAACGCCTCGCCGGCCTCTTCCGAGCGCTCGACGCGCGCGGGGCGCTCCTCCTTCTGAGCAACTCGGACTCTCAGCGCGTGCGGGAGCTCTACGCGGGCTACCGGCTGGAGGTGGTCAAAGCTCCCCGGGCCATCAACTGCGCCCCCG
>JBHIBR010000363.1:0-2418 GCA_046759145.1 Nitrospinota bacterium
GGCATCGGCCAGCTCGGCCAGCACCATCTGGGCCGCCCGGCGCTCGAGTGCATCAGCCCGGGAGACGTAGAGGCGATCCTTGATGACGTCCAGGTAGAGGGCCGAGAGGTCCACCGCACAGAAGTTGTGGAAGGCGTGGTAGAAGAGGTGGAACTCGTGCTCCCGATAAGCCCGGCGCAGACGCGCGGTGAGCTTGGCAAGCCGGTGGAGGAGGAGCCGGTCGAGCTCGGGCAGATCCCCGTAGGGGACGGCGTCGCGCCTTTTGTCGAAGTCGCCCAGGTTCCCCAGCAAGAAGCGGAAGGTGTTCCGGATGCGCCGGTAGGCCTCGGCCAGGCGCTTGAGGATCTCGGGGCTGATGCGGATGTCGTCCCGGTAGTTCTCCGAGGCAACCCAAAGCCGGAGCACCTCGGCGCCGTACTCCGAGATGACCTCCTCGGGGGCGAGGATGTTGCCGAGCGATTTGCTCATCTTCCGCCCCTCGCCGTCCACCACGTAGCCGTGGGTGAGGACAGTGCGGTAGGGGGCGGCGTCGCGGCTCCCCAGGGCGGCCAGCAGCGAGCTGTGGAACCAGCCCCGGTGCTGGTCGCTCCCCTCAAGGTACATGTCGCAGGGCCATGCCAGGTCGGGGTGGCGCGGGAGGACAGCCGCCTGGCTCACGCCCGAATCGAACCACACATCCAGGATGTTCTCCTCCTTCTCGAAGTCGCTCCCGCCGCACTCGGGGCAGCACGTCCCGGGCGAGAGGAACTCCTCGGCCGGGGCAGAGAACCACACATCCGCCCCCTCCCGCTCCACGCGCTCGGCCACCCGCTCGGCCAGCTCGCGCCCGAAGAGGTGCTCCCCGCACGCCCCGCACCGCACGGCCGGGATGGGCACGCCCCACGCCCGCTGCCGGCTGATGCACCAGTCGGGGCGCGTCGCCAGCATGGAGGCGATCCGCTCCCGCCCCCAGGCGGGGATCCACTCGACCTTCTCCACCTCGGCCAAGGCCCGCCGCCTGAGCTCGCCCGCCTCCATGGAGATGAACCACTGCGCGGTGGCGCGGAAAAGCGTGGGGTTGTGGCAGCGCCAGCAGTGGGGGTAGGTGTGGGTGAGCTCCTCCTCCGCCCAGAGCAGGCCTCGCTCCCGGAGGAGCGCGACGATGGCGGGGTTCGCTTCGAAGACGGACTGCCCCCCGAAGTGCTCGAGGTCGCGGACGAAGCGTCCCTCGTCGTCCACGGGGTTGTAGATGGCCAGCCCGTAGGCCACCCCCGTCTCGTAGTCCTCCCGGCCGTGGCCGGGGGCGGTGTGGACCACCCCCGTCCCCTGGTCCGCCGTCACGTAGTCGGCCAGGACGAAGCGCGAGTCCCGCTCGATGAAAGGGTGCCGCGCGGCCAGGCCCTCCACTTCGCGGCCCCGGAAGCTCGCGAGCCTCTCGGCCGCGCCCGGCTTGAAGTCCAGGCGCCCCTCGCGCGGCTCGACGGCTCGACTGAGCTCGCCGAAGTCTGAGCTCGCCGAAGTCCGCTCGAAGAGCTCGGGGTGGGCCTTGTGGAAGACCTCGAAGGTGAACCCCTCGCCCAGCACCACCACCTCCTCCGTTCGGTGGACCGACGTTCGGTGGACGGACCCCCAGGCGACCGCCTCGTAGCGGAAATCGGGGTGGAAGGCGAGGGCGAGGTTGGCGGGGAGGGTCCAGGGGGTGGTGGTCCAGATGAGGACGCTCACCCGCTTTCCCGAGAGCTTGCCCCGGAGGGAAGGAACCCGCTGCGCGAGGGCGGCCGCCTGCGCCTCCGTCATCGGGAAGCGCACGTAGATGGAGGGCGAGGTGTGCTCCTGGTACTCCACCTCGGCCTCGGCCAGCGCCGTGCGGCACTCGGCGCACCAGTGGACGGGCTTGAGCCCCCGGTACACGCTACCCCGCTCCATGAACTTGCCGATCTCGCGGACGATGGAGGCCTCGTAGTCGTAGCTCATGGTGAGGTAGGGCCTCTCCCAATCGCCGAGCACGCCCAGGCGCTTGAACTCCGCCCGCTGGACGCCCACATAGCGTTCGGCGTACGCGCGGCAGAGGCGCCGCTTCTCCTGGGGGGAGACGGCGTCTTTCCTCTCGCCGAGCTCGCGGTCCACCTGGTGCTCGATGGGCAGTCCGTGGCAGTCCCAGCCCGGCACGAAGGGGGCGTCATAGTCCTCCATGTTCTTCACCTTGACCACGATGTCTTTGAGCACCTTATTGAGGGCGGTGCCCAGGTGGATGTGGCCGTTGGCGTAAGGGGGGCCGTCGTGGAGGACGTATTTGGGCCGCCCCCGCGCCTTTTGCCGGATCTTCCCGTAGAGGTCCATCCGCCCCCAGCGCCCCAGGATCTCGGGCTCCCGCTTCGGGAGGTCCGCCTTCATCGGGAAGGACGTCCGGGGGAGGTTGAGGGTGACCTTGTAGTCTGT
>JBHIBR010000364.1:0-2413 GCA_046759145.1 Nitrospinota bacterium
AAGCATCGTCATCCGGGGGGAGCTCAGCGGGGACGAGGACATGACCATCGAGGGTCGGGTGGAGGGCCGGGTCGAGCTAAAGGACCATCACCTAGTGGTGGGGGAAACGGGAGATATCTCGGCGGAGGTTGTGGCGAAGACGGTGACCATCGGCGGGCGTATGGAAGGCAACATCAAGGCCAAGGAGCGAGCGGAGATCCTGGAGTCGGGCTCCCTCATCGGGGACATCTGTGCTCCTCGGGTGGTCATTGCGGATGGTGCCAAGTTCAAAGGCTCCGTGGATATGACCGTGGAGGCTCCGGCTGAGCCGCCGGGCAGAGAGGAAAAGAGACGCGAGCCCGCTTTAGTAGAGCCGGGGTCGGAGAGGGGCCCCCGGGAGCCGCTGGGCGTGGGCGGTTCTTCAGCCTAGGCGCAGCCAGGGGGCTGGGATAGAGCTTCCACGGTTGCAGGGGCGAGCTCTTGGGCCGCCGACGGCGCCGCCATGGCCCGGCCGATAAGATGACCAACGAGCTTCTCTTGTGGAAGAAGGTCGCCGAGCCCAGGCGCTCCGCGAAGGAGGAGTTGCTGGCCCCTTCAGAGAGCCGGCCTGTATGGGTCTCCAACGCCCTCAAGGCCCTGGTGGACTCCCTGGCATGTCTTGAGCGCCCCCTGGTCCTGGATCTGGGCCGCGTTTGCGGCGACAACATCTCCTTTTTGGGGGCTCTGGGTTGCAGGGTGTACGCCCACGACTTGCTTCGGGATTACCAGGAGGCTGCAGAAAAGGCCCCTCCCGCTTCGCCGGAGAAGGAGGGGGAGGAATCCGAGGCCGACCCCTGGAAAAGGGTCCTGGATGGGCTGGACTACGCGCCGGGTTCGCTCCACGGGGTTCTGTGCTGGGACATCCTGGACATGCTGCCTCAGACCTGGGCCAGGGAGCTGGTCAGACGGATCTCCAGGATGCTGGCGGTGGGCGGGTTCATCCTGTCGTTTTTTGGCAGCAACAGGGCCTGCAAGGAGGGGGTCCGCGTTGGGTTTCGGATCCTCGACCGCGATCGCCTCGAGCCCATCCCCGACGTAACCTCCCACCCCGGCCGGCGTTTCTATCAGAACGGCGAGATCATGAGGATTTTCTCGGAGTTCAGCATCCTGAACTTTTACCTCATGAGAAACAGCTACCGCGAGGTTCTGGTGCAAAAGCGCACCACCGCATACATCCTGGCCCGAACCGGGCGCGGAGTCCTCCCCTCCTTCTCCTGACGTTCGAAAACTTCTTAGGGCCGCGTCCCGCTTTCACGAGCAGCCGACGTGGCCGCATTCACCCGCCCGAAGCTATACTGGTGCCGCCGCGTGGCCCTGGCGGTAGCTGGGGTGGAAGGCGGCGGCGTTGTTGGCACTGGACGCGCGGAGCGGGTGGCAGCTCAGGAGGACGTGCCGGTGAGCAGGGAGGGGGAAGCTCTCCTCCGGGTGGGGGTGGTCTCGGACACCCACGGTTCTCTCGACCCCCAGCTCCCCTTCCTCCTCCGGGGGGCCGACCGCATCCTCCACGCGGGGGACATCGGGGGCGGTTTCGTGGTGGAGGAGCTGGAGTTGGTGGCTCCCCTGACGGCGGTGATCGGAAATATGGATGCTCCCTGCGGCCTTCCCGAGCGGGTAGGGATGGAGTTGGGAGGGGCGCAGGTGCTGCTGACCCACACTGGCCTCTCCGGGTGGCGGCTCGCCCCCGCCCTCGCCGACTACCTCTCGCGCCGGCCGGCCCGGGTGGTCGTCTTCGGCCACACCCACGAGCCCCTGTGCGAGGAGCGGGAGGGCCTCATCCTCTTCAACCCGGGCAGCGCGGGGAGGAAGAGGTTCCGCCAGCCCCGCTGCTTCGGCTGGATGGAAGTGGGCGGGGAGGAGCTCCGTTTCCGGGTGGTGAGCCTGGAGGAGGAGGGAAGGGAGCTCCTGGCGGCACGATTTCCCCTTTCCCCGGGGGTCGGGCCCCGGTGAGTGGGCTGGCCCTGGCGGCCTGTGGGGCTCATTTTGGGGGCTTGCCGTGAGCCCCCCGGTGGGCTAGTATCCGCCACCAAGGGTTTGGGAGAAAAGACTCCGTCTCACAAGGGGATGGATTGTGCGCGTTAAGCTTGCCAAGAGCGCCGGCTTCTGCTGGGGGGTGGAGCGAGCCATCGACATCGTACTGGATAAGGCCAACTCCTTCGATGGCCCGGTCTACACCCACGGCCCCGTCATCCATAACCCTCAGACCATCGAGCTCCTGAAGAAGAAGAACGTCCACGCCGCCCCCGTGGAGGAGTGGGTGGAGGAAGGGACCCTGGTCATCCGAGCCCACGGCATCGCTCCCGAGGTGCGCGAGCAGATGCGGGACTCGGGGGCGGAGCTCAGGGATGCCACCTGCCCGCTGGTGGCGCGGGTGCACGGCATCATCCGCAAACACGCC
>JBHIBR010000365.1:0-2400 GCA_046759145.1 Nitrospinota bacterium
CCTTCTCAACCTGGAGCGGGCCGAAGCCGAGAAGCGCCTCGCCAAGCTTGTTCGGCGCGGAGTGCGCCTCTCGGTCGAGTGGCGGGATTTCCCGGTCAAGGTGGCCCGTTACCGGCGCTTCGATGGGAGGGTTTTCTACCAGAGCCTGCCGCCGGGGGCGCCGCTCGTCGCACCCGAGGCCACCCGGCCGGCCGCGGGCGAGAGCGGCCAGAAGCTCATCCTCCATGTCCTCCGCTACCGGCCCCCCACGGTGCCCTCTCTCGTCGGGATGGACCGGCTGGGGGTGATCCGGACGCTGGCGCGCCTGCGGCGGGAGGGGGTGCGTGTGAATCCCAACTGGGTAGAGGCGCCCGTTGCCCGCTCGGCGGAACACGGACGGGTCCTCTCCCAGGAGCCAAAGGTGGGGACTCCCCTGCCCCAGGGGGATTGGGAATTGACCCTTCGACTCGGCCGCTGGACGCCCGAGCTTGCGGGCGGGCCCGGTTCCCCCCGAGTCGCTCCTGCGGGCCGGGAAGGTGCCGAGCGCAAGCCGGGGGCGCCGGCCCCCGCGGTGCCCGCCGGCACCCGGGCGGAGCCAAAACGCCCACAGGGAGAGGGGGCGGCGGTCGCGGAAACCCCCGGCGCGCCTCCGGCACTCCCGCCTGGAACCGCGTCGGAGAAAGCGGGCGCCATCGGGGGCGTCGTCCCCGTTTTGCCCAATTTCGTCGGCATGACCTCCCAGAAAGCCTACCGGCTCGCCCGGGAGCTTTTCCGGCAAGGGGCCCCCATCGAGGTGCGATGGGATGTAGCGGCCACCTCCGACCGGGCGAAGGTGGGACAGGTGCTGCGGCAGAGCGTCCCGGCCGGCCGCGGCCTCTCCGAGCCCCCCCGGGTGGTGCTCCAGGTGGCGAACCGTTACGCGCCCTCTCCTTCACCCGCACCCCCCTCGACCCCCTCGGCGGGCCCAGCCGCCCCGGCCGGTAAGAAAGAAGCCGCCGCGGTGCCCCCTGAGAGGGCCATGCCGAACCTCCTGGGTCTTGCGCCGCGGGAGGCGAAGCGCATCTTGGCCGGCTGGCGGGAGAAAGGGGTGCAGTTCACCGTGCGCTGGACGGTCCGCCCCGTGGAAGAGCCCGACCAGGATTTGAGGATTGTGGACCAGTCCATCGCAGCCGGGGCGGCCATCCCATCCGATTCCCCCCAGGTGCTCCTCACGGTCGGCAGGTATCGGCCGAGGGCCACGCGGCCCTAGGCGGGAGCCAGCTCTTTTGGGCCCCCCTCGCGTGCAGGGGCTCCAACAGAGTCGGCACCCTCGCACCGGCCCGCTGGCCGGGGGCCAAGCGGCCCCGGGCGAAGCGCCAAATCCCCTGAGCCCCCCTCCGCAGCCGGGGCTCGAAGGCAACGTGCGAAGAAAGGAGCGGTATCACCTCCGTCGTGTAGGTTCGGGAAAAGGGCGTTCCTGGCAGCGCCGCACGGCAAGGTAAGAGGAAAACCCCTGTGCCCTTGACAGGGAGAAGAACAGGGGGTTACGGTCAGGGGACGCATCACTTATCTCACTCTGCGGGAGGAAACTGAGCCTGCTCTCCTCTCCCCCGGGCGCCTTCGAGACATCATGACCCCTTTTCTTCGGGTCGGCATCCGGCGCTCGATCCTCATCGTCTCGCTTCTCCCCTTCGTGCTCTTCCTATCCACCTGCACTTCCAAGAGGGCGGAGACTCCGCCCCCTCCGCCCCCTAGCCCGGCCGTCGGGTTCTACTCCCCCGAGGAGGCCCGCCAACGCGCACTCTCTCTTGCTCGTGAGGCCCTGGCGCGGGGGGAGAGAGAGGTGGCGAGGAAGTCCCTGGCGCGCCTCCTGCGGGAATATCCCGCAAGCCCCGCGGCGGGAGAGGCCCTCTTCCTGCTGGGGAAGGCGGCGTTTGAGTCCCGCAGGTACGAGGAGGCGATCCGCCATTTCTCCGCTCTGCGGGCGCGCTTTCCCCTCTCGCCCCATTTCCACGAGAGCGAGTACTACCTGGGCCTTGCCCACCACGGCCGGGGTGACTTCCGGGAAGCCTGGCCGTTCCTGCGCCAGGCGCTGAGCCGAACGCGAGAGCCCGGGCGGGCGGCCCGCCTGGAGGCGGCGCTCGGGGACGTCTACCTCCACCGCAAAAACCCCTGGGGCGCTCTCGAGGCCTATGCCTCCGCCCTCCGTCGCTGGCCCCGGGCTCCCTGGGCAGGTCGGGTCCGGGAGGCGTTACGCCGTCTCGTCCGGAGGGACCTCTCGGAGGGCGAGCTGATCCGGGTCGCGGAGAGATTCGGTCGAGGGGAAGCGGCCGCCCTCGCCCGGTGGGAGCTGGCCCGTCGGGCCAAAGCCGCGGGTCGCGTAAAGGAAGCGAGAGAGCAGCTTGAGAATTTCATCAAGGATTTCCCCCAGCACGAACGCGC
>JBHIBR010000366.1:0-2392 GCA_046759145.1 Nitrospinota bacterium
CCTCACCGGCGCCTGCGTCAACGTGGACGGGGGGCAGGGGAGGTCGAACATCTAGCGGACATCCCGAGGTTGCTTTCCGGGTATTTTCTTCGCGCTGCCGGCCGTCCGCGGGGCTCCGCGAGGCGCGGGGCCATTCCGACAAGCTGGAGCGGGAGAGGTGGGGCGGATGGGCGCGTCCGGCCTCACCCCCTCACCTGATCGCCCCCGCGGTGAACCCTGCGATGAAGCGGTCCAGGAAGAAACTGTAGAGGATGGCGATGGGGACGCTAGGGATGAGGCTCCCGGCCATGAGGGAGCCCCAGAAGTAAACATCCCCGCGCACGAGGAAGGTCGGCACCCCCACGCTCACCGTGTACTGGGAGACCGAGGTCACGAAGGTGATGGCGTAGACGAACTCCTGCATCGTCAGGGTGAAGGAGAAGATGACCACCGTGAGGATGCCGGCGAGGGAGATGGGCAGTACGACCCTCACAAACGCCCCGAAACGGCTGTAGCCGTCGATCATGGCGGCCTCCTCCAGATCCCGGGGGATGGCCTTGAAGAAGCCCATCAGGAGCCAGGTGCAGAAGGGCACCGTCATGCTCGGATAGACGAGCACCATGGACCAGAGGCTGTCCTGCAGCCCCAGGTCGCCGATCACCTTCGAGAGGGGGATGAAAAGGAGGGTGGGAGGCACCAGGTAGGTGAGGAAGATGCCGATGCCCAGCTGTTCCCCCATCCGTCCCGTCAGCCGGGCGAGGCTGTAAGCGGCGGGGATGGCCAGGAGGAGGGTGATGGCCACCACGACCGCGCCCACAAAGGCGGTGTTCAGGAGCCATCTGCCATATAAGGTCTCAAAGAAGAGGACGTTCAGGTGCTCCAGGGTGGGGGGCAGGTTGTAGAGGAAGGGGTTGTTCTTGGGGTTCAGGAGGTCGCGGGTGTCCTTGAAGGTGGTGATGAGCATCCAGAAAAAGGGAAAGGCCAGCAAAATGGTGAAGGCCCCCACCACTCCCCGATGGGCTCCCTTTAGCCCCCACGCTTTGAGGCGCCGCCCGCCCGCCGTCATCTCAGGTCACCTCCGCCCGCCGGGCGATCCGCAGGAATACCATCGCAGCGGCGACCAGGACGGGGAGCAGGAAGATGGCGATGGCGGCCCCCTCGCCCAGGTCTCCCCCGTCGACACCGGTGAAGAAGGCCAGGCTCGCCAGGACGTGGGTGGTGTCGTAGGGCCCGCCCCGGGTGAGCACGTAGGTCACCACCATGTCGGTGAAGGTGAAGACCACCCCGAAGAGCACGGCGACGGTCATGATGGGGAGGACGAGCGGGATGGTGACCTGAAAGAGGCGCCTCCAAAAGCCCGCCCCGTCCACGACGGCCGCGTCCTGGATGTCCTGGGGGATCGAGGTGAGCCCCGCCAGGAGGATGACGGTCGCCAGGGGAAGCAGCCGCCAGGCGTGCACCGCGATGATGGAGCCCATGGCCAGGTGGGGGATCCCCAGCCACATGGGCTGGGTGTTGAGGTCGAAGACGCCCACCGCGCGGAGGGCCCAGTTGATGACGCTGTAGATGGAATCGAGAATCCACAGCCAGCCGATGACCCCCAGCGAGATGGGCGCCACCCAGGGGAGCAGGATCAAGATCCGGATCACCCACTTGCCCCGGAAATCCTGCATGAGCGCCAGGGCGAGCACCTTCGCCAGGACCAGGACGATGGCCTGGGAGACGAGGGCGAAGATGAAGGTGTTCTTGAGGGCGAGCCAGAAGCCGGGGTTATCGATGATCGCCCGGAAGTTCTTGAGGCCGACGAAGTTCAGTTCCGTGGTGCCCGTCGTTACGTCGGTCAGGCTGTAATAGATGGCCAGCAGGAGGGGAAAGCCGATCAGCGCCGCAATGAAGGCGATGGCGGGCGAGAGCATTAGCCAGCCAAGCCCGCCCTCGCTGTCTAGGAGACGGCCGAAGGTGCCCGCCTGGGCCCTCGGGACCGCCGGCGCCGCCTCCACGATGCCCTCCTCCCTCATCCGCCCAGCGGCGCCGGGCCCCTCCCCAGGCCCGTCGCCCGGTCGAAGAACTTCAAATCCTCCTCGTGCACGGCGAACTCGTGGCGTTCCCCCGGCTGGATCGGGACCGCGACGGTGGAGGAGAGCTTGGCGATGACCTTCTGGCCGTCGAAGCGACCCTCCAGGACCCCGTACACGAGGCGGTCCGCCCCCAGGTACTCGACCCGCGTTGTCCGGGCCGAGAAGCTCACCAGCTTGTCCCGGGTCCCGTGTGTCTCTTTCGGCAAGAGGTTCTCGGGGCGGAAGCCTATGTTGCAGTCCTCCCCTTCCAGGAGGTTCATGGGGGGCGATCCCAGGAAGGTCGCCACGAAGGTGTCGGCGGGCTCGTGGTAGACCTCCCGGGGCGTCCCGATCTG
>JBHIBR010000367.1:0-2387 GCA_046759145.1 Nitrospinota bacterium
GAGCTGCTGGGGCGATTGGAGGCCCTGCTGGCCGCACAGAGGGGGACCCCAAGCGGCGCGCCGCTTGGGGAGCCCCAGAGGGCCCGACCGGGAGAGCAGCCCCCGCCTGGGGTGCGGGTGCGGGGCGAGGGCAGCCTCGCCCTGGCCTATACGCGCTTCCTCAAGGCGACGGAGCGTGCGGTGCGGGACGTTGTGGCGGAGTTGCGGAAGCTGCCCGGCGTCCTCCGGCGAGAGTTTTCCTCCCTGCGCGACCCCCGCCGCCGGGGGGCGCTCCTGGAGGGGCTGCTCCGGCTGGGAGCTGCGGCCGCCCTCGCTCTCGCTTTCTTCTTCCTGGTCCGGTGGGGAGTGGGCCGCTGGCGAAGCCGGCTCGCGCGGGTGGAGGCGCCGGGCCCGGCCGCGCGGCTTGGGCGGGCCCTTGTGGGGCGGATTTTCGGAGTGCTCCCCGCAGCCGCCCTGTTCGTCGCAGGCTCCCTGGCTGTAGGGTTGCTGGGGCTCGGCCTGCTCCCGGCGGGTCTGCTGATGACCGCCCTCTGGGCCTATCTCCTCTATCGGGTCCTCCTGGCCTTGGCCGGGGCAGCGCTATCCCCGGAGGATGCGGCCGGGCGCCTCCTTCCCCTGGGGGACGCTAGCGCAGCCTACCTGGCCGTGTGGGCGAGGCGCTTTGCGGGCTTCGGGGTGTGGGGCTACTACCTGGTGGAGGCGCTGGATCTGGTGAGCCTGCCCAGCCCCCTGCTGGAGCCCCTGAGGGCCTTATACCGGGCGGGGCTGTTGGCGCTCGTGCTCGTGCTCATCTTCCAGCAGCGTGAGCCCGTCCGAGCGCGGCTCGCCCTTCCGGTTTCCCCCCGGGCGGGGAGGATCCGTCAGAGCCTGGTGGTTGGGTGGAACCTGGCGGCGGCGCGATGGCACCTGCTGGCTGTGCCCTATCTGGGGGCGCTCTTTGTGGTCTGGGCGATGGAGGTGCCGGGGGGAGTGCGCTTCCTTTTGGCCGCCACGGCCTGGACCGCCCTCATCGTCGCCCTGGCCCTCGCGGCGGTGCGGGCGACGGACGCCCTCATCGGCCGGCTCTTCCGGGTGAGCGACCGACTCAGGGAGCGCTTCCCGGGCCTCGAGGTGAGGGCAAACCGCTACTTTTCTGTCATCTACTGGGTCGCCTGCTGGGCGATCTACGCCATGGCGGCGGTTTTCGTCCTCCAGGCCTGGAGCGTGGACGCCCTGGACCTGCTGCTCTCGGATGTGGGCCTGAGCCTGGTGGGCCGGGGGTTCGCCCTGGCCCTCATCGTGGGGCTCGCTGCGGCGGCATTCGAGGCGAGCCGCCAGGCGGTGGACTACTTCCTCACGGGCCGCCGGGACCGGGAGGGGCGACCTGTGGGGCCCTCCCGCAAGGAGCGGACCCTGATCCCCCTCGTCGCGACGGCGGTGCGGTGGGTCGTGGTGGGCGTGGCGGCCATCATGGTCTTGGAGCAGCTCGGCGTGCGGACCACTCCCATCCTGGCCGGCGTCGGCATACTGGGCCTGGCCGTCGGCTTCGGCGCCCAGTCCCTGGTGAAGGACATCATCACGGGGATGTTCATCGTGCTGGAGGATAGCATCTCGGTGGGGGACGTGGTGGTGCTCAAGGGGACCGGCGGCCTGGTGGAGGGGGTGAACCTGCGCACCGTGCGCCTGCGGGACCTGGCGGGCAACGTCCACGTCATCCCCAACAGCTCCATCGACATGGTCACCAACATGACCAAGGAGTACTCCCGCTACGTCCTCGACATCGGGGTGGCCTACCGGGAGGATGTGGACGAGGTGACGGAGGTCATCCGCGAAGTCGGGGCCTCCCTCCAGGCCGACCCGACCTACGGGCCTGACATGCTCGCGCCCATCGAGATCCTGGGGCTGGACAAGTTCGCCGACTCGGCCGTCATCATCAAGGCGCGCCTCACCACCAAGCCCATCAAGCAGTGGGGCACGATGCGGGAGTTCAACCGGCGCCTCAAGAAGGCCTTCGACGCGCGCGGGATCGAGATCCCCTTCCCCCATCAGACCCTCTACTGGGGGGAGCCCAAGGAGGGGATGGCTCCGCCCCTGGTGGTGATGCAGGCGAACGCGGCAGGCGCGAAGGGAGACTGAAGCCCCCAGCGAGGATGGGGCTTGAGAGAGTTGCCCCCGGGGCGTCCGTTGGCACCTAGCGCCGGGCGGGAGCAGCCTGAGGGGCGAGGAGGCGGGTCAGCTCGGAGACGTGGGCCAGCTTCTCCAAGGAGAGGATCCGCGCCACCACATCTTCCACCTGCTCGGGCGGGAGGGCCCGCGAGGCGTTGGCCCGGAACTTTTCGGATACCTCCTCCGGCGCCATGGGGTTCTCGGGATGGCCCCGGTTGATGGGCTCCCGCCGCTCGAGGGTC
>JBHIBR010000368.1:0-2384 GCA_046759145.1 Nitrospinota bacterium
GATGCCGCCTGCTTGGCGGGCGGGTCAGGACTCGTGGTGAGCCAGACCGAGGCCACCAACCGCGCGACCGCCATCGGCAACCAGAACATCAACCAGACGGTGGTCCTCACGGGGTCGGACCTGAGCGTCAGCTTTCCCACCACCGACACCATCCGAACTACGGTGAGCAACCCCGCCGTGCCCCTGCTCTTCGCTCGGGCCATCGGTTGGCAGACAGCTCCCGTCTCCGCTACGGCTTCGTGCGGCATCGCGCCGGCAGGCTCCGTTCCGGACTTGGTCCCCCTCGGCGTGTATTGCAACAACCCCACCGACTGCGCGGGTGTGCTGGCGGTGGAACAGACCTGGATATTGCGGCGCTACTGCGGCAACTTCTTCACCAGCGGGAACTCTGATGCCTGCGGCAATAACTTTCAAGCCGGAGACGTGTTCCTGATTGGCATCACGTTTGACGAGTCATCGAACAGCAACTCCCGTTTCCGTCAAAGGGTCTACAATGGCTATGACATTCAGGTAGATATCGGGGATATCGGACGCGCCCTCCCGGGGAACCGCAATGGGTGGCGCCATGGGATGGAGAACCGGCTCCTCGAGGGGCGCTACACCATGGTTCTCCCGGTAATCCGGGGCGCCAGCGTCAAAAGGGACATCCAGGTCACCGACTTCGTCGCCGTGGAGGTGTCGAACTTCCGGAGGGTGGGGAACACCGACGAAACGACGTTCCGGATTACGCAGAATTTCTTCTCGACCACCCAGTTTGCCACCTCCTCCCAGGGCTACGGGATCAACTCTGTTGTGGGGGTCCGCCTGATTCAGTGAGGGGTCCTCCGGGAGAACGCGGTTTCCGGGGGTCGGTCACCTTTGTGCCCCAGGGCAGCTACCTGCCTGGCGAATGCCCGCTCCTGACCCCCTCTCTCTTCTGCCCGAATAGGTCCCCTTGCCCGAAGGGCCCCCGACGCGCTATCTCTGGGCGGGGATTAGGCCATCTGTGTGAGAGGGGGGGCCCCATGCCCACCGCCGCCGAGCAACTCGCCCGCTTCGCCGCTTCGATCCGCTATGAGGACCTGCCGGGGCCGGTCGCCGCGAAGGCCAAGCTCCTGATGCTGGACGCGCTGGGCATCGCCCTGGCGGCGAGCCGGACGCCCCTGGCGACCGCAATTCACGCCGTCGGGAGCTCGCTTGGCGCCGGCGGTGCCTGCACCGCCGTGGGGTCGCGGGTCCGCCTCCCCGCTCCCAACGCGGCCCTCGTGAACGGCGCCCTCATCCACGCCCTCGACTTCGACGACACCCACTCCCCGAGCCTCATGCACGTGAGCGCCCCCGTCGTCCCGGCCGCCCTCGCGGGGGCGGAGGAGGGAGGACGCTCGGGCCGGGAGGCGCTCGCGGCTATGGTCGCGGGCGTGGAGGCCATGGTGCGCGTCGGCCTCGCCGCCCCGGATGCCTTCCACGCCCGGGGTTTCCACCCCACCGCCATAGGCGGCACGTTGGGGGCGGCGCTCGCCTACGGTAAGACCCGGGGCCTGGGGGCAGAGCGCCTCGCCTGGGCGCTCGGGATCGCGGGGAGCCAGGCGGCCGGCCTCATGGAGTTCCTCTCGGACGGCTCGCCCGTCAAGGTGTTCCACCCGGGCTGGGCCGCCCACGGCGGGATGGTGGCCGCCCTCCTGGCGGAGAGGGGGGTTCGCGGCCCCGCCACCGTTCTAGAGGGCCGCTTCGGCCTCCTCCGGAGCCATCTGGGGGAGGGCAACTTCAACGCCTCCGCCCTGGTCGCCGGGCTCGGGGAGCGGTGGGAGACCCTGGAGGTATCCTTCAAGCCCTACCCCTGCGGGCATGTGATCCACCCCTTCCTGGACGCCGCCCTGACCCTCCGGCGGGAGGGGGGCTTCGGGCCCGAGGGGGAGGGGGTGGAAGAGGTCACCTGCTTCGCCCCTCCGGGCGCCGTCCGCCTCGTGGGCGAGCCCGCCGAGCGGAAGCGGGCCCCGCAGAGCGACTACGAGGGTAAGTTCAGCCTCCCTTACAGCATCGCTTGCATCCTGGCCCGCGGGCGATGCGGGGTGGACGAGTACTCCGAAGAGGCCATCCGCGACCCGGCGATCCTATCGCTGGCGGCGAGGGTCCGGGTGGTGCCCGGGGAGTTCCCCGAATACCCCCGCTCCTTCCCGGGGCGCGTCCGCATCCGCCTCAAGGACGGCCGCACCCTCGAGCGGGAGGAGAAACACAACCGGGGATCCCCTGCCCATCCCCTGACGGGCGAAGAGGTAGAGACGAAATTCCTCGATAACGCCCGCCGCTCTGTGGATGGGGAAAGGGTCCGGCAAATAGGGGAGGCGGTCCTGCGGCTGGAGGGGGAGCCGGGCGTGGGCCCCCTCATGGCGCTTCTCGCCTTCTAG
>JBHIBR010000369.1:0-2372 GCA_046759145.1 Nitrospinota bacterium
GGGGTGGGGTACCGGGTGGGGGCGGGCAGGGGGGGGGCCATGGTGGCGGTCCTCGGCTTCGGACTCGCCGCCCAGGCCACGAGCGCCGGCCTCCTCTCCCCCATCGCCCGCTCCCTGTGGCGGATGGAGGTGAGCCTGGGGGGGGCGCCCGCGACGCTCCCCGGTCTGCTGGGCGTGGGCCCGTGGTGGCTTGTGGCGCCGCTGGCGGCCATCCTGGGCGCCTGGGTCCTGCGCAACCGGGAGAGCCGCTTCCAGACGGGCTGGCGCTGGCCCGTCGCGGGCGTGGCCCTGGGGGCGGTGGGTCTGCTGGGCTGGCTCACCTCGGGCGCGACGGGCCGGGGGTGGGGCCTCTCCATCACGGGGCCCAGCATCGGCCTCGTGCGCCTCATTCTCAGCGGGGAGCTGGGGTACTTGAACTGGGGCACGTTCCTCATCGTGGCGCTGCCCGTGGGGGCCTTCCTCGGCGCCTGGAGCCACGGGGAGTTCGCCCTGAGGGCGCCGCCCCCGGGCCGGCTCCTCCAGGCCTTCCTGGGGGGGCTCATGATGGGCTTCGGGGCGGCGCTGGCGGGGGGCTGCAACATCGGCCACAGCTTCACGGGCGTCTCGGTGCTGGCCCTCAGCAGCCTCACGACGACGGCCTTCATCATCCGGGGCGTGTGGACCGCGGTCCAACTCCTTGTCCTGCGGGCGAAGACGAGGGCTGCCCGCGAGAGGCGGGTCGCGCCGGCCGCAGAGAGGGTCCCGGGCTAGCTCCTGGAGAGGAGCGTCGGATGGCCCGCTACGAGCTGAACCTCCACGGGACCATCTGTCCCGACCCTCTCATCGCAACGCAGAACGAGCTCGAAAAACTCGCCCCAGGGGACGAGCTCCTGGTGAAGGTGGACTACCCCCTTGCGGCCGAGAACATCCCCCGCTGGGCACAGGGGGCGGGCCACGCCGTCACCGTCGCCAAGACGGGCGGCAGCACCTGGGAGATCCTGATCCGGAAGGCCTGAGGCGCCCTACCCCTCGGGTTCGAGCATCGCCCGGGGGTCGAGGAGCCTCGGGAGCTCCTCTGCCGGCAGGAGACCCTCCTCCAGCACCACCTCCCGGATGGTCTTGTTCTCGGCGAAGGCGCGGTAGGCCACCTGGGCCACCCGGTCGTAGCCGATCGCGGGCACCAGCGAGGTTCCCAGCGCGAGCCCCCGCTCGATGGTCTCCTGGCACTTCTCCCGGTTCGCCTCGATGCCCTCGACGCACTTGGCGCGGAAGACCTCCGAGGCGTTGGCCAACAGCTCCACCGACTCCAGCAGGTTCTGGGCGATGAGGGGCATCATGGTGTTGAGCTCGAAGTAGCTCCCCGCCCCTCCCAGGGACACCGCCAGGTCGTTCCCCATCACTTGAGCGGCCACCTGGATGAGCGCCTCGGCGATCACCGGGTTCACCTTGCCCGGCATGATGGAGGAACCCGGCTGGGTGGAGGGGATGCTGATCTCGCCCAGCCCGCAGCGCGGCCCCGAAGCGAGCCAGCGGATGTCGTTGGCCACCTTGGTGAGGGAGACGGCCACGGTGCGGAGCGCCCCGCTCGCCTCCACGCAGGCGTCTTTGGCGGCCTGGGCCTCGAAGTGGTTCTCCGCCTCGCGGAACTCCGTCCCGAACTGCTCCGAGAGGTCGGCGCACACCAGGCGCGCGAAATCCCTGTGGGTGTTGATCCCCGTCCCCACGGCCGTCCCCCCGATGGGCAGCTCCCGAAGCGCCGCCAGCGAGGCCCGGGCGCGCTTTGCGCCGTTCGCCACCTGGGCCGCATAGCCCGAGAACTCCTGCCCCAGGGTGACGGGGGTGGCGTCCTGGAGGTGGGTGCGGCCCGTCTTGATGGTGTCCCCGAAAGCCTCGGCCTTGGCGGCGAGGGCCTTGGCAAGGCCCTCGAGGGAGGGCAGGAGCTTGCGCTCGATCTGGACGACTGCCGCCACGTGGATGGCCGAGGGGAAGACGTCGTTGCTGGATTGGCCCATGTTCACGTGGTCGTTGGGGTGAACGGGCCTCTTGTCCCCCACCTTGCCCCCGAGGGACACGTTGGCCAGGTTCGCGATGACCTCGTTGGCGTTCATGTTGGTGGAGGTGCCCGAGCCCGTCTGGAAGATGTCGAGGACGAAGTGGCGGTCGTGGCGGCCCTCCCTCACCTCCAGGGAGGCCCGCCGGATGGCCTCTGCGAGCCGGGCCTCCAGCTTCCCGAGCTTCTCGTTCGCCGCCGCCGAGGCCGCCTTGATGGCCCCCAGGGCCTCGATGAGGGGGCGGGGGAAACGCTTGCCGCTGATGGGAAAGTTCTCTACCGCCCGCTGGGTGGAGGCGCCGTAGAGGTATTCCTCGGGGATCTGCATCTCCCCCATGGAGTC
>JBHIBR010000370.1:0-2365 GCA_046759145.1 Nitrospinota bacterium
CGAGCGCCATTACCGAGGAGTCCCACAGTCGTTCGTTCGCCGCCCGCCAGCTTCGTCCTCCCTCCAGACTCTCGAACACCCCCCCTCCCGCCGTCCCGGCGAAGAGGTGCCCGGGGCGGTGAGGGTCCAGGACGAGGGCGCGCACCCGCGGGTCGGCCAGCCCTTCGCTCGCCGCCTGCCAGCTTCGTCCCCCGTCCTCGCTCCGGAAGATGCCCCCGAAAGTTCCCGCGTAGAGGCGTCCGGCCCCCCGCGGGTCCAGGGCCAGGGCGCGCACGTCCGGGTTCGTGAGCCCCCGGCTCCTCCTCTCCCAGGTCCGGCCGCCGTCGAAGCTCGCGAACACGCCCGCCTCTGTCCCGGCAAAGAGAGCCGAGGGTGAGCCCGCGCCCACCCGGAGCACGCGGACGCTCCGACCCCTCAGGCCCGGAAGGGGCTCCCAGCGGCCGCCCGCCGAGCGGCGGAATGCCCCCCAGTCCGTGCCGAGGTAGAGGGTGCCAGCTTGCTCTCTACCAGGCGTCCCGCGCTGGAAGGCCAGCACCCGCACGCTGAGCTCCGTCAGGCCCTCGTTGAGCTTTTTCCAGCTCCGCCCTCCATCCGAGCTGACGAAGACCCCCTGGCCGAAGGCGACCACGTAAAGAGAGGCGGAATCCCAGGGCGAGAGGGCCAGGTCCACCACCACGTGGCCGAAGAAGCCGGGCCGCATGGAGATGTGGTGCGCAAGGACCGGCCCCGCCCCGAGGCCACTCGCCAGGAGAGCGGCGAGGAGCATCCCCCCTCCCTTCGCTCTGACGGAAACCCTACAGCCCATCGGCCCTCTCTCTCTCTCCTCCTCCGGTCGTTCCCGCCTAGCGGAAGGTCAGCTCCAGGGAGGCCTTCTCGTTCGGCCGAACGGTGACGCTCCGGGTCTGGGTTCCGAGGGTCTCGTGCCAGACCTTCACTTTGTAGGTTCCCGGCGGCACGTCCTTCAGGAGGAATCTCCCCTCGGCGTCGGTGACGGCATGGTAAGGGTGCTCGGCCGCCACGATCCAGCCCCGCATCCACTCGTGGATGTCGCAGTTGACCTTCAGCAGGCCGGGGTGGCGGATCTTCCGCAGCTTGATCTCCTTCCGAAACTTCGGGTGGGCGATGTTCAGGGGCTTCTGTTTGGGGTTGTCGCTTATGGCGTGGAAGTTGTGGAGGATGCGGTCGGTGTTCCGGAGGAGCAGCGTGCCCCCCGCGGGCACGATCAGGACGCGGGGGTGGAACCAGCATTCCCTCTGGTCCAGGACGGGCGCTCGCTTGGGGTTTTTATCCAGCGGCTTGCCCTTCTGGATGTCGGCGATGGAGACCACCGCGTTTCGGAGCCCGCCCGATTTCGAGAGGCCCACCTCGCGGAAAACCTTCGGCCCCTTGCCGCACTTCTCCACGTCGCGGGTGATGGGGAGTTCCTTCGGGGGAGGGGGGGAGCCCCCGAAGCGGACCACCCCGGCGACCGATCCCCCGTTTTTGACCGCCACCTCCTGGTAGCCCCAGGCGTCGCCCGCAGCCCAGAGGAATGCGAAAGCCGCCCCGAGCGCTACCGCTCTTTTTTCCATCGGTTTCCCCAAACTAACCCTACCTCCGGGGGTCGCAAGCCCCTTCGGGAGCGGCAAGGCGTTGTTCAGCTTGAATTTTAGCATAGGCTCCCGGCGCCGAAGGGTCAAAGGCGCTTTTCTGGCCGATACGAACCTTCAACACCTTTCAACCCGCCGGGCCTGGAAATATTCCCCCCTTTTCTTACCCCTCGGGGGCCCCTCAGGGGAGGAGGCCGAAACCCATGAAGGCGGCGGCGAGGGCGACGAAGGTGGCCAGGAAGGCGCAGTAGGCGTGGAGCTCGCGGGCGTCCTTATCGCCCCGGCGGCGGTAGAGGCGCAGGCCGTAGTAGCCGGTGAGGAGGAATAAGAGAAAGGTCCCCGAGGCGAAATACGCGTGGGCGGTGCGGTAGAGGGGCTTTCCGAGCACAAAGCCCATGGTGGCGGGGCCGAGAAGGTAGCCGGCGGAGAGGAGGCACAGGAAACTGATTGCCGCCCTGAGGTGCGCCCGGAGGAGGCCCGGCGAAGGCCCCATCCCCCGGGACCTCCTGTGGCGGCGAAGCCTGAGCCCCAGGGCGAGGGTCCCCAGGCCCAGGAGCAGGGTGGTGGCCTGCCAGACGGGGTGGACGAAGGGGAGCCACGGCGGGTCGGGGGGGGCCGGCAGGGCAACTCCCTCCAAGGCGAGGCCCCGGGGGTGTAGACGCGCAAAGAACTTGGCGCGATGTGGACTAACTAATTGAACTCACCTTGCTCGGCAAATATTCCGCGATGCGGGCGGGGCCGTTATTGTCGTGCATCGTCGCCACATCCACCTTCGC
>JBHIBR010000371.1:0-2361 GCA_046759145.1 Nitrospinota bacterium
CGAGGTCGAGGTAGAGACGATAGGCCGCGAAGAAATAGGAGAGGAGCACCACCTGGGCGGCGGCGTTGACGACGATGTGGGAGAAAGGGCTTACGCCCAGGAAGCCGAGCAGGAGGAAGGCCACCCCCTGGGAGACGAGCTGGTAGAGGAGGTAGAGGGCCGCCAGCTTGAGCTCCACGCCGCGGGCGAGCCCAGCGGCGCGGGCGAAATACTGGGGGAAAGCGAGCCGCCGGAAGAGGGCGATGTAGGAGCAGAAATAGAAGCGCAGGGCGAGGACCACGCCCGGCACCACGAGGAGCATGAGCCCCACGCTCACCATCAAGAGGTAGACCAAGTCCACCGCAGCCACCAGCGGGAAGCGGGCGAGGGCGCCCGCGAAATCCCAGCTCGGCTCCTCCCCGCGCGCGGCGGGCTCTACCATCCGCTCCGCACGGAGGACGACCAGGGTGAAGATGAACGACTGGAGCACTCGGAGGAGCACCTGGCCCATCAGCAGGTTGAAGAGGTACCCCGGGGGGAGGCCCCCGCCCCGGGCTATCTGGCCCAGGGGGGGATAGAGTTGAACGATGATGGCCGCCAGGGGCAGGAAGAAGAGGAGAACCACGCCCGTCAGGTTGGCGAAATCGGACAGATGAAGCCGGACGCCGAAGTCCACATACGCCCCAAGGGGGCGGAGCTCGCGCGAGAGGCTCATGACCTCATCCTAGGGGGGCTCCCTCCGAAGGGTCAAGCTGAGGCTTTTCCCCCCTCCCGCAGGCTACCCGCGACCAAGAAGAGGCGGAAGGCGGTGAGGAGGATGGGTACGGAGACGAGACGCGCCGCCACGAAGAAAGGGACGAAGAGGTAGTAGCGCCGAGCGCCGAAGGAGGCAGGGAGCAACCCGAGCACTAAGAGGGCCACGAGCAGAATGGCCGTCACGCCCAGGATCTTCCCCTCCAGGCCCCGGCTGAGGCGCGCGGACTCTCGCAGATAACCCCAGATGCCCAGCCTCCACAGGGGGAGGGAATAGCCCAAGAAGGCGAAACGGACCCAAAGCCACAGGGCGAGCACCGACCCGATCAGAGCCAGCACCACGGCCAAGATCCCCGAGAGGAGCCCCCCCGCCCCCAGGGCGAAGACCAAGCGAATGAAAGCGCCCGTAACACCAATGATGACGCCAAAGACCAGGAGGACCACCACGAAAAGGCCCAGCATCAGGGGCCAGCGGCGCAGCGCCCGCCCGAAGGCCCACTCCCGGCGGCCCCGCACCACCACCGCCTCCATCCGGAAGATGAGCACGAGGAGGAAGTAGATATCCACCGGCATGTCGACCACGAGGGCCAGGGGCAAATCGACGAGAGACGCAGGTTGGACCCACCACCGCACCGCCCGGTTGATCACAAACCCTGTCAGGTAGCCCCCCACCACCACCCCGCAGAGGGCGCGCCAATCGTTCCGGAAATCGCCCCACCCCTGCCGCAGGTAGCTCAAGAGACCGGGCGCAGCGCCTTCCTGCATGGACCCTCAGACCCCCCTGGCGGCTGCTCCCCTCCCCGGCTCGCCCAAGGCCTCCAGGGGGTAGCGGCGTTCCACCTCGGCATGATGGCGGAATCCGATGGCTTCCCGCTGGACGATGAGGTAATAACGCCAGCGCCTTGCCTCCCTCTGCGCCTCGCGGTACGCCCGAAGGAGGTCGGGAGGAGGCTCCTCTCCCCGCTCGCGTGCCCCGGCCAGAAGCTCCTTGAGAGCCAGGGCCTCCCCCCACCACTCCTTGAGCCGCGCGCCGGTCCGCCCGAGGGCTTCCGCCATCTCACACGCCAGCTCGGCCTCGACGGAAAGCGGCGGGAAGCCGGCCTCCACCCCTAGCCACCCCCTCATGCCGCCACCCCACGGGAGGGGCGAGCCTCCTCCTCCCGGGGCAGGGTGGCCGCCAGGGCGGCCGCAGCGCCCGCCGCCAGGGGAATCCCCACCGAGAGGGTGGGCCCAAGGCCCGCCCAATCCGCCACCACACCGATCCCCATCAGCACGAGGCTCGCCGAGAACCAAGCCACGCCCAGCATCAGGCTCGAGGTGAGCGCGGCGTTGGCGGGGAACATCTCCTGGGCCTGGGCCACGATGACAGACATGGAGGTGAAGATGAGGGCGCCCGAGAGAACCAGCCAGGGGACCTTCCAGAGCCCCCCGGAGGCGAAGAAGAGGATCAAACAGGGGAAGGCCCCGGCCAGGGAGCCGAGGATGATGGTGCGCCGTCCGAAGCGGTCCGAGAGGTGCCCCCCCACGATCCCTCCCAGCGCCCCCGAGAAAAGGAACACGCTCACCGACGCCCCCGCCACCGCGAGCGAGGCCCCCCTCTCGACGAAGTACAGGGGCAGGAAAGCCCCC
>JBHIBR010000372.1:0-2349 GCA_046759145.1 Nitrospinota bacterium
ACGCAGGAGCATCGTGCGGCCCGCCGAGAACTTCTGGATGGTGGTCCTCGTAGAGGGGGAGAGGCCGGCCACCGTCCCCCTCCTGGCCAAGGTCCGCCCGGTCATCGAGCGCACCCTGCGCCGCACGAAGCAGACCGCAGCCATCGAGGGATGGATCGCGGGCCTGCGGAAGAAGGCACGCATCGAGGTGGACCGGAAACTGCTCGCGCAGTTCAAAATGCGCTGACCCGCCGCAGAGGAGACCAGGCCCATGCAAGCGAAAGCCCAGGCGGGCTTCAAGCGCAAGCCCACCGTGGTCGCGTCCTTCTCATTGATCAAGGCGGGGTCGGGGAGTTTCCAGACCGGCTTCATGGTGCGGTTTTTCCTCTTGATCCTGGCGGGAGGGCTCCTGTTCGCCACCATCATGTACCTGGGCACCACCGAGACGCAGACCACCGCTTTCGAGAACTTGCGGCTGGTGATCAAGAGCACGGCGGATTTCATCCTGCCCACCCTGGCAATGGGTACCCTCATCCAGGTGATCCTGATCTCCGCCGCCGCGGTGCTGACCATCCTGTACAGCTCCCACAAGATCGCCGGGCCCCTCTTCAAGCTGGAGAGGTGCGTGGAGCGCATCGGCGGGGGGGACCTTACCACGGACATCTACCTGCGACGCGGGGATGAGGTCCAGGGCTTGGCCAAGAGCCTCAGGGAGATGGTCGAGGCCTTCCGCGCCCGGATGGGGGAATTGCAGGAGGCGGCGATCCAGCTGGAGAGGTCGGCGGCCGCCCTCGGGCGGCTCGGCGGAGAGGGGGGAGCCCCTTCGGCGGAGCTGAGGGCGGCCCTGGGAGAGCTGGAGGAGGCCCGCCGCGAGCTGGCCCGGTCCCTCGCCTTCTTCAAAACGCCCACCTGAGCCGCCCCCCGGGGGTGCGCGCGAGAGGCGGGGAGGCCCGGGAGATGGGGGGGAGGTTGGCCCTTGCGGGGGCCGGGCTTGTGGTGGGGGGGCTGTTTCTGGGGGCGCCGGCCCCCGCGAGGGCTGGCCCCCTCGTGATCAAGACCATGTTCATGAGCCTGGAGCTGCGCAACGGGGCGGTCGCCCAGCAGGTGGAGAAGCGCATCCGGATCAAGTTCCGCGACATCCGGCTCATCCGGCGCGGGCCCTCCCTGAACCCGGGCGGGGCGGAGGCGAAGCTCGCCGACAAGGCCGACAAGATCTTCCTCAAGGTCCAGAAGCTCCTGGACATGCGGCCCCGCCGGATCAAGGTGAGGGTCCTCGTCCTGCGGGACCAGAGCGAGCTCAACCAGCACTACCAGCGGATCTTCAAGCGCAAGGAGCGAAAGTACCCTGTCTCGTTTTACGTGCACAAGTACACCACCGTGTTCACCCACGAGGGGGTGATCAACGAATCCATCCTCGCCCACGAGCTCGCCCACGCCGTCATCGATCACTACTTCATCATCATGCCTCCGAGGAAGGTGCAGGAGATGTTGGCGATGTACGCTGACGCCAACCTGAGCCGCTGAGGCCCCAACCCCGAGGGCTGGAGGAGAGATGGCTCGCATCCTGGTAGCCTCTGGAGACGCTGGGCTCCGCAAGCAGCTCTCCCGTCACCTCGCCGAGAGGGGCCACGAGGTTGTGGCAGCCGGGAGCGCGCAGAGCGCCCTGGCGAAGCTGCGGGAAGGGGGCTTCGACCTCGCCCTTGCCGACCTGGGGATGTCCTCCAAGGGGGAAGGAGAGCTCTGCCGCCGCCTGGTGGAGGCCGGTTCCGAGACGGCGGTGGTCGTGCTGGCGGCCGCCGAAGAGGAGGGGCGCGCCCGGGAGGCGGTGGAGGGCGGCGCCTTCGACGTGCTGGAGCGGCCGCCTTCCCTTCCGCGCCTGGAGGGGGTCCTCCGGCGGGCCCGGGAGGCGCACGAGCTGCGCACCCAGCTCCGGCAGGCGCGGGAGGAGATGGAGCGCGCCAACCGGGCGCTGGCCGAGCGGGAGCGCCGCCTGGAGGAAGCCACCGAAACCCTCCTCCGCCGGGAGAAGATGGAACTGCTCCACCGCATGGCCTCCTTCCTGGCCCACGACCTGAAGAACTCCGTGGCGGTGCTATCCCTGGTGGTGGAGAACGCCGCCCGCCAGATGGGCAACCCCGCCTTCCTGCGGGACGCTTTCGAGGCCATCGCTCACCATGTGGGGCGGATGCAGCGACTGGTGGGCCTTCTCACCCACCTGCGCCCGGGGGCACCGATGCGCTTCGCCCAGGTGGACGTGAACGAGTTGCTGGCGCGGGTGTGCCAGGTGAGCGGGCTCGAGGAGGAAGGCCGGGTGGAGCTCCAAAAGCGCCTCTCTCCCCTCCCCGCAGTGGAGGGCGACCCCGCCGCCCT
>JBHIBR010000373.1:0-2348 GCA_046759145.1 Nitrospinota bacterium
GATGGGTGCGATTTCGCCTGCACCTTCTGCCTCACCACCCAGGCCCGCGGTCCCAGCCGCTCCCTCCTCCCCGGGGAGGTGCTCCGCCAGGGGCGCGCCCTTGCCGCGGCGGGCTACCGGGAGGTGGTCCTCACGGGGGTCCACCTAGGGGCCTACGGCCACGACCTCCCCATCCGCATCAACCTGGCCGAGCTCCTGCGGCGCCTGCTCCGGGTGGAGGGCCTCGAGCGGGTGCGGCTGAGCTCGGTGGAGCCGCGGGAGTTCACCGAGGAGCTCATCCGGGTGGTGACCGCCTCCCAGGGGGGGCGGCCCCGGGTTTGCCGCCACTTCCACATCCCGCTCCAGCACGGCTCGGACCGCATCCTGCGGGCCATGGGCCGCAACTACACGGCCTCCCTCTACGCCCGCCGCATGCGCCTCCTGCGCCGGCTCCTTCCCGACTCCGCCGCCGGGGCGGACGTGATGGTGGGATTTCCGGGGGAAGGGGAGGAGGAGTTTGAGGAATGCTATGCGTTCCTCCGCTCCCTCCCGCTCACTTACCTCCACGTGTTCCCCTACTCCCCCCGGCCCGGCACCCGCGCGGCGGAGATGGGCGAAGCCCCGCCGCCAGCCGTCAAGAGACGCCGGGCGGCGCTGCTGCGCGCGCTGGATAGAGAGAAGCGGGCGGCTTTCCGGAGGAGCCAGCTCGGCCGGGAGGTGGAGGCGCTCATCGAGGCACGCCGGGACCGGGATACAGGCCTGCTGGTGGGGATGACGGAGAACTACCTGCGGGTGATGGTGGAGGGACCCAACTCCTGGATGGGGGCTAGCGTTCCCCTCCGCCTCGATGCCCCTTCGGGTGGGATGGACGCCCTCCGGGGGGTTCCCCTCTCATGAGCGCAGAGCTTCCCCGGCCTGAGGACTTCGAAGAGGGCGGCGCGGAGCTCGCCCGCGAGCCGGCCCCCCGGCCGGTGGTTACCCTCACCTCGGACTTCGGCCTCACCGAGCCCTTCATAGCGATGATGAAGGGGGTGATCCTCGGCATCAACCCGGAGGTCCAGCTGGTGGACCTCTCCCACGATGTGCCCCCCTTTGACATCTTCGGCGCGGCGGTGCTCCTCCACTCCGCCTACCATTTCTTCCCCAGGGGCACCATCCACGTGGTGGTGGTGGACCCGGGGGTGGGCGGGGACCGGCGGCCCATCCTGGCGGCGACGGAGAATTACTTCTTCGTGGGCCCCGACAACGGGGTGTTCTCCTTCATCTACGAGGACCCGGCCTTTCAGTGGGTGCGGCACGTCACGGCGGTGGACTATTTCATGACCAAGGTGAGCGCAACCTTCCACGGCCGGGACGTCTTCGCGCCTGTGGCGGGTTACCTCTCGGCGGGGGTGGAGCCCCGCCAGTTCGGCCCCAAGATCGGGGACTTCGTCCGCATCCCCCTCAAGAAGCCCGAGCTCGACCCCGACGGCACGGTCCACGGGGAGATCGTCTACGTGGACCGCTTCGGCAACCTCATCACCAACATCGAGACCGAGACCTTCTGGGAGGCGGAGTCCGTGGCGGGCGGGACCTGCCCCGTCCTCCAGGTGGGGGACATCACCATCCGCGCCCTGGTGGGCTCCTATCTGGAGGCCGCCCCGGGGGAGCCTGCCATGCTCTTCAACAGCTGGAAGCACCTGGAGGTGTTCATCCCCACCCAGAACGCCGCGGAGCGGATGGGGTTCGGGGTGGGGGCCCCTCTCGTGGTCACTTTCGAAAGGGAGCCCGAGGGGGAGGCCGCCTGAGGGGGGCCCCCGAGCGGCCGCGCCTTTCGAAGATAAGGAGGACCCGATGAAACCGGTGCGGCTCACGGTCTTTTCCGACTTCCTCTGACCCTGGTGCTACAACTCCGCCGTTCGGCTGGAGAAGGTGAAAGAACACTACGGCGACCGGGTCCGGGTGGAGCACCGCTCTTTCCTCCTGCGCCCCGAGCCCGACCCCGGACGCACCTTCAACGACTACCGCCGCCGGCACTGGGCCCTGGCGGGCGCCCAGCCCGAGGCGGGGGAGTTTCGCCTCTGGGAGAGCGGCGAGGAATTCCCCAAATGCAGCCTCCCCTCGGCCGAGGCGGGAAAGTGCGCCCAGGCCCAGGGCGAGGAGGCCTGGGACCGCTACCACATGGCGCTGCTGCGGGCCCACTTCTGGGAGAACCGCAACATCGACGAACCCTCGGTCCTGGTCGAGGTGGCGGAGAGGGTGGGTCTCGATGCAGAGCGCTTCCGGGAGGACCTCGCCTCGGGCCGCCCTCGGGAGCAGGCCCTGCGGGAGCACTGGGAGGCTGTAGCCCGCTACGGGATCACCGGCATCCCCACTGTAGTGGTGAACGA
>JBHIBR010000374.1:0-2327 GCA_046759145.1 Nitrospinota bacterium
AAGAGGGGAGCCTTCCTCTGGTCCACCCGGACCTCGCGCATCTCCAAGAGCATCCGGGGGATGTCCACCATCACGGGGCAGGCCTCGAGGCAGGCCCCGCAGAGGCTCGAGGCGGTGGGCAGCTCCAGGTCGCCCTCGCCCGCCCGCAGCATGGGGGTGAGGATGGAGCCGATGGGCCCCGAGTAGACCGAGTTGTAGCTGTGGCCCCCCACCTTCGTGTACACCGGGCACACGTTCAGGCAGGCGCCGCAGCGGATGCAGTGGAAGGCCTCCTGGAAGGCCCCCCCCAGGTGGCGGGTGCGGCCCGCATCGAGGATCACCAGGTGGAGCTCCTCGGGGCCGTCCCTCTCGCCGGGCTTGCGGGGCCCGGTGAGGAGGGTGACGTAGCTGGTGAGCTTCTGGCCGGTGGCGCTTCGGGGGAGCACCGCGAGCAGGGTCATCAGGTCCTCGAGGCTGGGAACCACCTTCTCGATGCCCATGATGGCGACGTGGACCCGGGGGAGGGTGGTCACCATGCGGCCGTTCCCCTCGTTGGTGACGAGTACCAGGGTCCCCGTCTCGGCCACGGCGAAGTTCACCCCGCTCACCCCCATCTCGGCCTCCAGGAAATACTGGCGCAGGGTGCGGCGCGCGAGGGCGGTGAGGGTTTCTGCGTCCTCGCCCAGCTCCGCTCCCGCGTGCTGGCGGAAGAGCTCGGCCACCTGGGCGCGGGTCTTGTGGACGGCGGGGGCGATGAGGTGGGAGGGGCGCTCGCCGGCGAGCTGGATGATCCACTCCCCCATGTCGGTCTCGTGGGCGCGGATGCCGGCGGCCTCCAGGGCGTGGTTGAGCTCCAGCTCCTCCGAGGCCATGGATTTCGACTTGACGGCCGTCTTGACGCCCCGGGAGCGGGCGAGCTCCACCACGAGGCGGCAGGCTTCCTCCGCCGTCCGCACGAAGTGGACCCTGCCCCCCGCCCGCTCCACGTTGCCCACGAGGCGCTCCAGGTGCCGGTCCAGTTCCTGGAAGGTCCGCTCGCGGCTCTCCCTGGCGCGGGCCCGGAGAGAGTCCGGGGCGGGCACGCCCGAGAAGGCCCGCCGCATGAGCTCCCGGAAGCGGGCCGTCACCCGCCCGAGGGCCTCCTGGAGGTTGAGGTCTGCTAGGGCCTCTCCCGCCCTCTCGTCGAAGGTGGCGCCTGGCTTCATCGCTCGCCCCCGCTCCCCGCCAGCACCTGGGCCAGGTGGAGCACCCGCATCCGGCTCCCCCGCCGGCTGAGCCCCCCCGCCATCTGGAGCATGCAGCCGCAGTCGGCCGCGACCAGGATCTCCGCCCCCGAGGCCTCCGCCTTGCGGAGCTTGTCTTCCAGGATGGACTCGCTCACGGCGCCGTGCTTCACTGCAAAAATCCCCCCGAAGCCGCAGCACTGGTCTGCCCCCTCGAGCTCCACAAGGCGCGCCCCGGAGACGGCCTGGAGGAGAGCCCGCGGCGCCCGCCAGCGGCCGAGGCCGCGGAGGAGGTGGCAGGAGTCGTGGTAGGTGAGGGTGTGAGGAAAATGGCTCCCGCAGTCAGTGGCGCCGAGTCCGTGGACCAGATATTCCGAGAACTCGTAGACTCGCCGGGCGAAGGCCTGCGCCTGCTCCCGTTCCCAGGGGCTGCGGGGAAAGAGGGTGGGATAGACGCTCCGCAGCATCCATCCGCAGGAGCCCGAAGGGACGACGATGGCCTCCTCGCCGGGGAAGAGCCTGAGGTTCCGCTCGGCGATCTCTCGGGCCTCTTTCCAGAAGCCGTTGTTGTAATGGGGAAGGCCGCAGCAGGTCTGCCCCCTGGGGCAGGAAAGCTCTGCGCCCAGCCGCTCCACCACCTCGACGACCGCCTCGCCCACCTCGGGGAAGAACTGGTCCACAAGGCAGGTGATGAAGAGGGAAGCTCGCTCCGGCTGCGGTCCCGCGGCGCTTTTCACAGCAACTCTCCGAGATCCTACGCGACGCCCGACCCCTGGGCCGATTCTAACACTTATTCCCGCCCCTCCGGGGTTTCGGATCACTCCGGCACGTGGGCGATGGCCTCGATCCCACACGGGGAATTCTCGCGCAGCCTGGCCGCGCCGATGGGATCCCGGCAAGGGGGCTTGCCGCGGCGTTCCGGGGCGGTAAGATGGATTTCGTCCGAGCCCTCGCGGGAGGGGCTTCGGCTGTTGGGGGAGTGTGAGGCATGGCGGACCGGAAGGTTTCTGCCGAGGCCCTGCACCAGTTCCTGAGATCCCTCTACGTGGCCCAGGGCCTTCCGGAAGGAGATGCCTCCCTCTCCGCCGAGCAGACGGTGGATGCCGAGCTGCGCGGCGTGACGAG
>JBHIBR010000375.1:0-2311 GCA_046759145.1 Nitrospinota bacterium
AGCGAAATTCCTTGTCGGGTAAGTTCCGACCTGCACGAATGGCGTAACGACTTGGGCGCTGTCTCGGCGAGGGACTCAGTGAAATTGTAGTGCCGGTGAAGATGCCGGCTACCCGCGGCAAGACGGAAAGACCCCGTGCACCTTTACTACAACCTGATCATGAATCTCGGCGTCGTATGTGTAGGATAGGTGGGAGGCGGAGAAGCCAGGGCGCCAGCCCTGGTGGAGCCATCCTTGAAATACCACCCTTATGTCGTTGCGGTTCTAACCCCGCACCGTGAAGCCGGTCGGGGGACATGGTCAGGCGGGTAGTTTGACTGGGGCGGTCGCCTCCTAAAAGGTAACGGAGGCGCCCGAAGGTGCCCTCAGGCTGAATGGAAACCAGCCGTAGAGTGTAAAGGCATAAGGGCGCTTGACTGCGAGACCGACAGGTCGAGCAGGTGCGAAAGCAGGGCTTAGTGATCCGGCGGTTCCATGTGGAAGGGCCGTCGCTCATCGGATAAAAGGTACGCCGGGGATAACAGGCTAATCTCCCCCAAGAGTCCACATCGACGGGGAGGTTTGGCACCTCGATGTCGGCTCATCGCATCCTGGAGCTGAAGCAGGTTCCAAGGGTTGGGCTGTTCGCCCATTAAAGCGGTACGCGAGCTGGGTTTAGAACGTCGTGAGACAGTTCGGTCCCTATCTGCCGCGGGCGCAGGAGAGTTGAGGGGAGCTGTCCTTAGTACGAGAGGACCGGGACGGACGAACCTCTAGTGTGCCAGTTGTCCCGCCAGGGGCACCGCTGGGTAGCTATGTTCGGAAGGGATAACCGCTGAAAGCATCTAAGCGGGAAGCCCACCCCAAGATGAGCTCTCCCTGCCCGAAAGGGCACTGAAGGCCCCTCGAAGACGACGAGGTTGATAGGCCCGATGTGTAAGCGCAGCAATGCGTTTAGCTAACGGGTACTAATCGGCCGTGCGGCTTGACCATCACGGCCTCATCATCCGTGAACCCTCCGGTTGCCTGGAGGCGGCCGGGAGGCCCGTGTTCTATTCCGGTGTCAAAGAGCAGGGGCATCGGCTCGCTCTTCTGACAGGCCTAGCGAGCAGCCGGTTCCGGTGGCAATAGCGGCGGGGCCACACCCGTTCCCATTCCGAACACGGAAGTTAAGCCCGCCAGCGCCGATGGTACTGCCCGGGCAACTGGGTGGGAGAGTAGGACGCCGCCGGATTTTTTTTGTTTAGCAACGGGCCCACCCCGTTCCTCGTCTCATCGCCTCCCTCTACAACCCTGCATGGTATCCGCCCGCGGGCCTTGGCCCTTGCGCTTGAAGCGGGGCTGTGCTAGATAACAAAAGGCGTTTCAACGCCTAGGAGGTCGCAGGGCTGCCTCCCCCACCGCCCGCAGCCCCACCTGCTTGAGACCGTGCGCCTCCGACTTGGAGAGGCTCATTATGTCTGGACACTCCAAGTGGCACTCCATCCGCCACAAGAAGGCCGTCGTTGACGCCAAGCGGGGCAAGCAGTTCGCCAAGATGATCAAAGAGATCGCGGTGGCCGCCCGCCTCGGCGGCGGCGACCCCGATGCCAACCCGCGCCTGCGGACCGCCATCGCCTCGGCCAAGACCATGAACATGCCGGCGGACAATATCAAGCGCGCCGTTCAGCGGGGCACGGGGGAGCTCGAAGGGGTCACGTACGAGGAGGTCGTCTACGAGGGCTACGGCCCGGGTGGGGTGGCCGTCTACGTCGAAGCCCTGACCGACAACAAGAAGCGCGCCGTGGCGGAGATCAGGCACCTCTTTACCAAACACGGCGGCAACCTCTCCGAGCCCGGCAGTGTGGCCTGGATGTTCTCCAAGAAGGGCATCTTCATGGTGGAGGAGGAGGCCGTCGGCGAAGAGCACCTCATGGACGTCGCCCTCGAGGCGGGCGCCGACGATATCGAGCTGGCCGAGAACACCTACGAGGTCACATGCCCGTGGGAGCGTTTCGAGCAGCTCCGGGAGGCCCTATCGGCGGCGGGGATCCCAACGACTCTGGCCGAGGTGGTCCAGGTGCCCCAGAGCACGATCAAGCTCGAGGGGAGCCAGGCCCAGCAGGTCCTCCGTCTCATGGAGGCCCTGGAGGATCACGACGACGTCCAAAAGGTCTCGGCGAACTTCGACATTCCGGCCGCGGTCATGGAGGAGGTGAGTGCCTAAGGCATCGGGTGTAAGGGTCATGGGCATTGACCCGGGGACCCAGGCCACCGGCTACGGGGTCGTCGCAACCGTCGGGCGCCGTCTGACCCCCATCGCCTGGGGGGTCGTGCGCGGCTCCGCCCGCGC
>JBHIBR010000376.1:0-2298 GCA_046759145.1 Nitrospinota bacterium
CGCGCCACGATCTCCGCGAGGTCGAGGGCTTGGAGCTTCCCCTCCGGGTCCTTGGCCTTGAGGCCGTCCTCGAACATCTGCATGCAGAAGGGGCACGCCACCGCCGCCACCCCCGCGCCCGAGCCCTGCACCTCCTCCACCCGGATGTGGTTGATGCGTTTGTGGGGCGCATCGTCCATCCAGGCGTAGCCGCCGCCCGCCCCGCAGCATAGGGCTTGCCTGCGGTTGCGGGGCAGCTCCGCGAGGCGCGCACCCGGAATCGCCGCCAGCACCTCCCGGGGCTGCTCGTACACCCCGTTGTGGCGGCCGAGGTAGCAGGGGTCGTGGTAGGTGAGTGGGCCGTCCCCCTCGAGGGGGCGGCTCAGGCTCAGGCGCCCCGCGCGCAGGAGGTCCCGGATGAACTCGCTGTGGTGGACGACCTCGTAGCGGCCGCCGAAATCGGGATACTCGTTCCTCAGCGTGTTCAGGCAGTGGGGGCAGGTGGTGAGGACCTTCTTGACGCCGTATTTCTCGAACGTCTCGATGTTCCTCTTGGCGCACATCTGGAAGGTGTACTCCCCGCCGACCCGCCGGGCGGGGTCCCCGGTGCACACCTCCTCCGCCCCCAGCACGGCGAAGTCCACCCCGGCCGCCTGGAGCACCTTGACCAGGGCCCGGCTCACCTCGATGTTGCGGTCTACGAGCGCCCCGGTGCAGCCCACCCAATAGAGGAGATCGGCCTTCGCCCCCCCAGCCAGCTCCTTCACCCCCAGGCCCTGGTACCACTCGGCGCGGCTGCGCTGGGTCCCCTTCCAGGGGTGCCAGCGCTCGTCCATAGACTTGAGGAATTGTTTTGCGTCTTCGCTCATCTTGGATTCCATCAGGACGAGATAGCGGCGCATGTCGACCATCTTCGGGATGTGCTCGATGCCGACGGGGCACTCGTGGTGGCAGGCCCCGCACGCGCGGCAGCCCCAGAGCTCCTCCTCCCTCACCGCCCCGATGAGGGGAGGACGATCCTCCCACTCCCCGGCCCCCTCGCCCCCCTCCCCCCGGGCGCGGGCGTCGAGGAGGCGGGGGCCCACCGCCTGGAGGTGGGCCTTCATGTCCTGGATGAGCTTCCGGGGGGAGAGGGCGACGCCGCTCATGGTGGCCGGACAGGCCATCTCGCACCGGCCGCAGTTGGTGCAGGCGTCCAGGTCGAGGAGGCTCTTCCAGGAGTACTCCTCGATCCTGCTCGCGCCGAAGCTCTCTATGCGCTCGTCCTCGAAGTCGATGGGCTTGAGTTTCCCGCTCGTATCGAGGTTTCGGAAGAAGATGTTGAGGGTCGAGAAGAGGATGTGGTTCAGCTTCCCCCAGCCCAGGTAGGCGAGGAAGAGGAAAGAGAGCGGGATGTGGGTCCACCAGGCGAGTCGGTGGAGGAAACGGAGCGTCCCCTCGCCCGCCCCCGAGAAGGCGAGGGCGACCACATAGCCCCCCGGCGACCAGGGCGCCCACTCGGGCTGCGCCCGGAGCTCGGTCGCCGCGATGCGGAGACCTTCGACGAAGAAGCCCTCGCCGAAGATCACCAGAAGGAAGAGGAGAGCGACCCAGTCGTCCAGAAGCGTGGGCATCTCCTTCGGTGGCGCCGCCCACCTCCGCCAGAGGGCCATCAGGATGCCGGCGATGCCGATGAGCCCCGCAAGGTCAGAAAGTAGCGAATACCACAGGTAGACCCGCCCTTTCAGGAACTCCACCCCCGACCACTCCTGGATGCCGAGCAGCGTGGTGGCGATGAGGGCGCCGAGGAAGCCGTAGAAGATGAACAGGTGGGCGAGGCCCGCGTAGCCCTTCTGGAGGAGGCGCCGGTGGAGGAAGAGCTCCCGGAAGACGCCCGCGAGGCGCTCCGGGATGCGCTCCCAGCGCGCCTCCGGCCCCCCGAGCCTCCACAGGCGCGCGTGGCGCCAAAAGCCCCACGCCGTGGCCGCGACGGCCAGGAGGCCGAAGAGATATACCACTCCCCCGCCCGCGATGTTCCAGTAGACCTGCCGGCTCGCTTCTTCCACGGCGGGGTCCTCAGGCGGCGGTCGCGCCTGCTCCGCAAACGAAGGGGACGGTAGCAGAGGCGGAAGAGGCGGGGCAAGAGGGCGCGGAGAAGGGATGAGGCGCGCGATGCCCTCGTTGACCATTATGGGACTTTTGTGGCCGAGGCGGCGGGATTCTAAACCCGGCCGCGCTCTCCTAGCCCAGCGTTGCGGGCTAGGGTTCCGCCCTCCCTCCAGTTTGCGAACCGCGGGCGCAAGACTTAGCATTAAAAAAAGGAACCCTCGCGGATGGGAG
>JBHIBR010000377.1:0-2297 GCA_046759145.1 Nitrospinota bacterium
GAACATGGTCTGGGGGGCGGACTACCTCGGAGGACCGCGAACGGTGGACGTCCATGTCCGCCGGATCCGGGCCAAGATCGAAACCGGAGGCCGGGTGTTCATCCGCACGGTGCGGGGGGTGGGCTACAAGTTCCTGGATCCGGGAGAGCGCGAGGGGGGCTGATGGAGCCCTGGGGATGGCCGATGGAAGCGCAGGAGGGGGCCCGGGCTCCCGAAACCTGCCCGAAACATAAGCCCTGTACCATAAAAACGCTCGGGCCTTCCCTTCCCGGCCCGAGGAGCCGAGCGAGAGGCGCCGATGGCTGAGGCGGTGGACAGGGACCGGGAGTACGTGCTGCGGCTCGCCCGCGAGCACGAGGTCCGCTTCATCCGCCTCTGGTTCACCGACATCCTGGGTTTCCTCAAGAGCTTCGCCATCAGCATCGAGGAGCTGGAGACCGCCCTCTTCGAGGGGCACATGTTCGACGGCTCCTCCATCGAGGGCTTCACCCGCATCGAGGAGAGCGACATGTTCGCCCTCCCCGACCCCAGCACCTTCCAGCTCCTGCCCTGGCGTCCGAGGGAGCGGGGGGCGGTGGCGAGGATGTTCTGCGACATCGTCACCCCCGACGGGGCCCCCTACGAGGGGGATCCCCGCTGCGTGCTGCGCCGCAACCTCCAGCGGGCGGCCGAGCGGGGCTACACCTTCTACGTGGGGGCGGAGTTCGAGTTCTTCTACTTCCAGGACTCCAAAGCGCCCCCCGAGACGCTGGACCGGGGGAGCTACTTCGACCTCACCCCCCTCGACATCGCCAGCGACCTCCGTCGCGACACCGTCCTCACCCTCGAGGAGATGGGGATCGGGGTGGACTACAGCCACCACGAGGTGGGCCCGAGCCAGCACGAGGTGGACCTCCGCTACGACCACGCCCTCACCATGGCGGACAACGCCATGACCTACCGCCTGGTGGTCAAGGAAGTGGCCCTCAAGCACGGGGTGTACGCCACCTTCATGCCGAAGCCCATCTTCGGCAAGCACGGCAGCGGCATGCACACCCACATGAGCCTCTTCCAGGGGGAGCGCAACCTCTTCTACGACCCCGCCGACCGCTACGGCCTCTCGGCCGAGTGCAAGGGCTTCATCGCGGGCCTGCTCCGCCACGTGCCCGAGATCACGCTGGTCCTGAACCAGTGGGTGAACAGCTACAAGCGCCTGGTGCGCGGCTACGAGGCGCCCCTCTACCTCTCCTGGGCCCTCACGAACCGCTCCGACCTCATCCGCATCCCCCGCACCAAGCCGGGCCGCGAGCACACCACGCGCATCGAGCTGCGCTCGCCCGACCCCGCCTGCAACCCCTACCTGGCGTTTGCCTGCATGCTGGCGGCGGGTCTCGCGGGGGTGGAGGGGGGCTATGAGCAGCCGCCCCCCGTGGAGGAGAACGTCTTCGAGATGAGCCCCACCGAGCGCGAGGCGCGGGGGATCGGCTCTTTGCCCTCGGACCTCAACGAGGCCATCAAGCTGGCCGAGGGGAGCGAGCTCATGCGCGCCACCCTGGGCGACCACGTCTTCGAGAAGTTCATCGAGAACAAAAAACTCGAATGGGAGCGCTACAAGGCCCACGTCACCGACTACGAGCTGGAGACCTACCTGCCGGTGCTTTAGGGGAGCTATAAAGTTCAAATAGTTCGGCCGTCTCGGTCTAGGGTGTTTTCTAGACAACCGTGGTGAAACTTGGGCCATGAGAGAAGATCGCTTCGCCGGTGAAATATATAGACTGGTGAAAGCGTTTTGTCGGCCTCCCTTGTTTGTTCGCCGGGCTGCCGCCCTCCTCTATCAAGTTGAGGTAAATAACGAATTGCAAATCACCGTGAACCTAAGGAAGCCGAAAAAAGGAACCTCGGCTTTCGAAACGGATCTTTGCATTTTTGAAAAGAAAGGAAACAGGGTAGAGATTCCACGAGTAGTTCTTGAACTCAAGTCAGGCGTATCCACGCATGACGTCCTGACTTACAGCGCCAAGGCCAGGAAACACAAGCAAATCTACCCATACTTGCGATACGGAATGGTGATCGCCAAAGAAGCCACACTTCCCAAGAGAGTGTTTATCCATAATGAAGCGCTTGATTTCTGTCTTGCGGCAGCATCATTCAAGAAAAGCGAGCTGCGCACCATATTATACTCCCTTATCAGAAAAGAAATCAGGGCGTCTCGTCGTTTGGAGCGAATATCGTTTGGAAAGAGGAGTTGCAGGCTATACAGAAATGAGGTGCTGGTCGTCGAGGCTGGCGGCGAAGAGAAAAACCCCGTATAAGGCTAG
>JBHIBR010000378.1:0-2288 GCA_046759145.1 Nitrospinota bacterium
CTACCAGCACCAGCGTGGGGTGGAAGGCCCCCGCCTCCAGGATGCGCTCGTGGGGGTGCAGGACGGAAAGGAACCCGGCGGGGAGGGAGAGGCTCTCGTTATACTCCATCAGGTAGACCCCCCCTTCCGCCTCCCACCAGCCGTAGTTCTCCTCCGGGCGTCGTTTGCGGGCGGGGAGGGCGTCCCGCACGGCGGGGGCGTACTCTCCTCCGCCGAAGTCCAGCGAGCCCTGGCGCGAGGGGCGGAAGAGGGCGTGGAGGGTGAGGTCCACCGAGAGGGGACCCACCTGCTTCGGCGCGTGGATGAGGCCGGAGAGAAACCGTGCGAGCTCCTCCCCCCTCAGGATCCGGGCCATCGGCCTTCTCCGCCTGGGGCGGGCCCCTCCTCTCCGGCCTGCCTCAGCCCCCGGAGCCACCCTCCAGGTAGCGCCAGAAGCTCGGGCCCTGCGGATCCCCGGGGTCTTCGATGGGCTCGGCCTCGATCTCCTCGAAGAAGCGGTCGTACACCGTGGCGCGCTCATGCTCCAGGGGGGTGGGGCAGTAGCAGGTCTCGGTCCACTGCGCCCAGCCGTCCCTGAGCACCGCCCGCCGCATCGAGGCCACGATCTCCCGCCCGTCCGGCTGCTGTTCGCGGACGGTGCCGTCAATGAGGATCCGGAAAAACTCCTCCCGCCTCTCCTCCCGGAGGCGGCCCCGCACCCGGTACAGCATCCTCACACCTCCTTTCGTATCCCCCTCGGCGAGGTCCCCTCAGCCGGCGTGCCAATCCTTGCGCTGGTCCCAGTTGTCGAAAACCCGCTTCGCGGCCAGCAGCGCGTGGTTTGTCTTGGGGAAGCCGATGTAGGGGGCGCACTGGACGATGGTCTCGGTGATCTCCTGCCGGGTGGCCCCCCGGTTCAGGGCCCCTCGGGTGTGGATGTCCACCTCGCCGGGGAGGTCCTGGGCGGCGGCGGCGGCGATGACGATGAGCTCCCGCACCTTCATGTCGAGGCCCGGCCGATCCCACACCGTCCCGAAACAGTACTCCAGGATGCTGTTGGCGTGGCCGGGGTCGGCGGCGTAGAGCTGCTGCCAGCGGCCCTCGCCCTCGGGGCCGAAGCCGGCCTCGCGGATGACGCGTCCCCTCTCGATGCGGGCCTCACTCATGGCTTGGGTCCCTCCCTCGGCTCCCTCTGCCCCTCGGCGCCCGCCCCACCCTCCACCACGGACGACCTCGCGCGCAACGCAGGCCCGATAGGCCCCGCCCCAGTCCGGCTGGCCCGCACCTTTCTAGCCCAGGCGCTCCCGCGGGTCAACGTGGGTTTCCTCTTTGAGCTCTTCACCTTCACTTTGAAGCTGCGCTTCGACACCGGCATGCTCAAGAAGCCGAGCTGGTCGCAACCTTTCAAGAGGTTCCCGCAGCCGCCTGAGGCCGAAGGGGAGGCGGCGCTTCGTAGGGATAATCCATCTGCTTTTGGATCTTCTTTCTCGCCTCGGCGCCCGCGAACTTTTCGCAGAGGTAAAGACCCAGATCGATCGACGAGGAGACGCCTCCTCCCGTGATGACCTCCCCTTCGTCCACGATGCGCTCGCGGGAGACCTTCGGCGTGTAGGTTTGCAGAAGATCGTACGCCCCGGGGTGGGTGGTGGCGGTTTTCCCCTCAAGAAAACCGGCCGCCCCCAGCAGGAGCGCGCCCGAGCAGACCGAGACCTTGTAGCGGCACGGCCGGGCCGTTCGGATCCATTCGATGAAGGGCGCGTCGTCTTTGAGGGTCCGAGTGCCGGATCCGCCCGGGAGGAAGGTCATGTCGAAGCCACGGAGCGACCCGCTCACCCGGTCCGGCTTGAGGAGCAGGCCGCTGGTGTCCCGCACTTCGGCGGTTCGGCCGCAGACCTCCCATTCGAGGTCGGGCAGGAAGCCCATGGTTTTGAGCCGGGTGATGGGGTCGTAGAACCCGACAAAATCCAGCGATGTCATCCCGTCGAAGATGATGAAGGCGATTTTCACGGCATCCCTCCTCGCTCTTGCTCACGCTGAACACGCTCGAGACCGCCCCGGAGCCGCCCAGGGTGTGGTCCAGGGCGCGGGCGCCCCTACTGCGCGATGTAGCCCCCGTCCATCACCAGGCTGATTCCGTGGATGAAGTTCGCCTCCTCCGAGGCGAGGAAGGCTGCGGCGTGGGCCACCTCCTCGGGCTCCCCGAAACGCCCGCAGGGGATCGCCCGAAGGCGCGCCTCCCGCCCCTCGGGGTCGTGGGCGTAGCGGGCGAGGTGGCCCTCGGTCACGATGGGGCCGGGGCTGATGGCATT
>JBHIBR010000379.1:0-2280 GCA_046759145.1 Nitrospinota bacterium
CCCCTCGGGCTTTCTCCCCATCCATTCTTACCCCCCCATCCATCGGCCGTCAAGGAGTGGGAGAGTACCGGCGGGCTCGACGGCTCGTCTCGCGGAGCGCCCCTGCGACCTGCTCCGCGTTCACAGCGCAGCGAAACCCCCGTCCTTGGGCCAGAGCGCCTCCTGCGGAAAGGTGGCGGGGCTCACCCCCTTGCTCTGCTCCTGCTCCCCCGCCCCTGGGAAGAGGCCCTCGCCCCCCGCCGCGCGAGGGCTGCGATGTGCTCGGCCAGCGCCTCCACCTCCTCCTCGCGGTTGAGGTAATGGCAGGAGACGCGGACGGCCGCCGGCTCGGCGGGCACCGAACGCACCACCGCCCGCGCTCGCCGGAAGAGAGTTTCAACCGCATCCTCCGCCTCCATCCCCGGGATGCGGAAGCTCACCAGGCCCGTGGGAGCGGGAAGGGGGCCCCGGCCGAGCGGGGTGAGGAGCTCCACCCCGGGGATGTCCCGCAGGCAAGCCACCAGGCGAGAGGCAAGGGAGCGGACCCGCAGCTCGATGGCCTCTCCCCCCAGGCGGGCGTGGAGGGCGAGCGCCTCCGAGAGACCGGCCACCAGCGCCGCGCTCGCCGTCGCCAGCTCGAAGCGCCGCGCGTCGGGCCAGGGGTCAAACGTGAGGGTGGCCAACCGGCTCTCCCCCGAGCGCCATCCCGCCAGGGGGAGGTCCAGCTCCTCCCAGAGCCCGCGCCGCACCCAAAGCGCCCCCGTCCCCTGAGGTGCCATGAGCCATTTCTGGCCCGATAGGGCGTAGAGGTCGCAACCCTGGCGGTGAACCTCAAAGGGGATGTGGCCAAGCGTCTGCGCGCCGTCCACGCAGAGGATCGCCCCTCGCCTGCGGCAAAGCGGCGCCAGAGCCTCGACCGGCAGACGCTCCCCATTGAGCCAGGCGACGTGGCTCACACACACGGCGCGCGTGCGGGGGGTCAGCGCCTCCCCCACCCGAGCGAGGAAATCGGCGGCGCCATCGCCCGTCGGCACCACCTTGACCCGCACTCCCCAGCGATCCCTGGCGATGAACCAGGGGAGGTAGCCGCTCGGGTGCTCCCGGTCGCTCAGGATGACCTCGTCGCCCCGGCGCCAGCGGAGGGCACTGGCGGCGAGGTTCACGCCTTCGGTGGCGTTCTCGGCCAGGGCGATCTCCGCAGGGGAGGCGCCGATGGCCTCGGCGAGCTGGTCGCGGACGCGGGCGAAAAGGGAATCCCGCTCCCGCACCGTGCGCGGGTGGTAGGGCCCGCGATCCCGTTCCCGGTCGAGCCAGCGCACCACCGCCCGCACCACCGACGCGGGGCTCGGGCCGCAGGCGCCCCAGTTGAAATAAAGATAGCGCCGAAGGGCGGGGATCCCGCGCCGAAGGCGCGCAAGCACCGAGGCGTTCACACCATCAACATAAATGATGCGAGGTTCGCCGATCAACCTTTATACAAATGACTTGCGTAGGCAGATCGGATCTTGACATGGAGGAGATTCCTGTTCATCATGTGGAAGTATTTAACGGCTGTCTGGGGCGGCCAGCTTTTTCCCTGATGGAAGGAGGCATCATGCGCGGGACACGAGTACAGCAGATTGTCCAGAGTCAGATCGGGCGGACGCAGAAGGGGATCGAGCAAAAACGCCGAGAGCTCCGGGCCCTCCAGGGCGAACTGGGCCGACTGCGGAAGGCGGCGAGCCTGCTGGGCGCCTCGGGCGGCGCTGAGGCCCGGGGCCCCAGGAAGAAGGTGGACTGGGACAAGGCCCTCGCCCGGATGCCCAAGGGTTTCACGATAAGTGAGCTGGCGGCCACCCGCGCGGGGAAAGCGCGCTCCCGGGCGTACCTCCATCAGGTGGTGTTGCGCTGGAAGAAGAAGAAACTCATTTCCTCCGTCGGCAAGGGAAAGTACCAGAAGGCTTAGAGGTTTGCCTTGAGCGGCTCGCCGGCGGAAGGCCAGGGTGGGCGCATGAAGAAGGCGATCCTGCTCCTGGGGCACGGGAGTCGCATCCCCGAGGCCAATGAGGGGATGTATCGCGTGAGCGAGCTGGTGCGCAACGGGGGCAGGTATCCCATCGTGGAGGCGGCGTTCCTGGAGCTGACCCCCCCCAACATCCAGGAGGGGATCGACCTCTGCGTTCAGCAAGGCGCAGAGAAGATCATCATGATCCCCTACTTCCTCCACCTGGGCGCCCACGTGCAGGAGGACCTGCCGCGGGAGGTGGAGCAGGCGCGGCAGCGACACCCGGGCCTCGAGGTGGTGCTGGGGCCCCACCTGGG
>JBHIBR010000380.1:0-2274 GCA_046759145.1 Nitrospinota bacterium
TGAGCAGAGGGGACGAGTCCCGAGGCCAGGCCCTCCCTCAGAAGGCAATCCGGAAGCCTCCGGCCTCTTCCTTTGCCTCCTCCCACCGAGGCTCCACCGCCCGCACCCGCGCGCCCCGGGGGCCCTGCCGACACCACGCGAGCAGGAGCTGGAGGGTCTCCTCCTCCCCCTCGGCGGCCAGCTCCACCGTGCCGTCGGGGCAGTTCCTCACCCAGCCGGAGAGGCCCAGCCGCTCGGCCTGCCGCTGGACGGCGAAGCGGTAGCCGACTCCCTGCACCATCCCGTGCACAAGGAGGTGGAGCCGCCGCTTCATCTTGGGCGGAGCTCCAGGCCCCGGCGGATGGCCTCGACGAAGCGGGCGGCCTCGGGGTCGGCCGCCCCGGCGAGCCCCTCGAGGAGGCGCTCCGCTCCGGCCAGGTCGGGCACATCCAGGGCCGCCACCAGCCGGTCCTGGGGGGATGGGCCCGCCATGGCTCAGACGGGGCCCGCGCTCTTGGCCTCTTCCGCCTCGGCCTCCTTCCGCTTGCCGCGCTCTATGAGCCGGGCCACCAGGATGCTCAGCTCGTAGAGGACAATCAGGGGGCCGGCGAGCATCGCCTGGGTGAACACATCCGGCGGGGTGAGGAGGGCGGCCAGGACGAAGGCGAGCACGATGACGTAGCGGCGCCGGCGGCGGAGGAACTCGGGGGTGATGACCCCCAGTTGGACCAGGAGGACGGTCACCAGGGGGAGCTCGAACACCAGGCCGAAGGCGAACACCAGGGTGAAGCTGAAGGAGATGTAGTAACCCAGCGCGATCTGGGGCACGATGCTCTCGGTTCCGAAGCTCAAGAGGAAGACGAGGCCGTAGGGCAAGACCAGGAGATAGGCGAAAGCTCCCCCCACCCCGAAGGCGGCGGCAGAGCCGATCACGAAGGGCAGGACGTAGCGCTTCTCCCGTTCCAGGAGACCCGGGACGACGAACATCCATATCTCGTAGAGGGTGAGCGGCAGACTCAGGAAGATGCCGGCGTAGAGAGCCACCTTGAGGTGGACAAAAAAGGCCTCCGTGGGTGCGAGGAAGATGAGCTTTTCGGAGAGGGGCTTTTGGAGGAACGTGAGCAAGCGGTCCGCGAAGTAGTAGCAAACGAGAAACCCTACACCCACCCCGGCCAGCGCGATGAACAGGCGGCGGCGGAGCTCCTCCAGGTGCTGGGTGAAGGGCATCCGGGCGTCATTCACGCCGGTCTCGCTCCCTCCTCATCCCCCTCGGGGGAGGTCTCCGGGGACGCCGCAGCCCCCGCCTTGGGCTCCTCCACCTCCCCTCCCTCGCCCGGAGGTTCGGCAGGGCCCTCGGCCGGGGCGGGGCCCCCGGAGGCGCGGCTCTCCTCCACTTCGAGGTCCGGGGCCTTGGCGTCTTCCTCGAGGTCTTCCTCCAGTTCGAGGGAGCTCTCCACATCGCTCACCGCCCGACGGAACTCCCGCATCCCTCGTCCCAGGTTCCGGGCGAGCTGGGGCAGCTTCTTGGGGCCGATGACCAGAAGCGCCACGGCCAGGATGACCAGGAGCTCTGTGAAACCAATGCTGCCGAGCACAGGGTGGCCCTCTCGCCGCCAGATGGGACCTCACGGCTAGCTTATCCCATCCCCGCCGCGGGGAACAAGCAGAGGTGGCGCGCAGGTTGAGCCAACCTGCCTTACCGATGTTTTCCCGTGGCCCCCACGGGCGCTCCAGGGGCCCTTCGCGCCGATGGGCTCCAATCGGCGCGTTGGCGCATTCGCCCCCCGGGGACCCCGACCCCATGGGTCCCAGGGGGAGGCAGTCCGCCTCGCCCCCGGCGCAGGACAATCGTTGCGGGTGGGAGGCCTTTCTGGTAGGATTTGCCCGTTTTTTCGGGCGCCCTCTCATCCGGGGCGGGCTCATGAAAGACCGCATATACGACCTCCTCCGGCAGGCGGAAGGCGGTCTGAGCTACCGGGAACTCGCCCGGGAGCTCCTCAAGGCCCAGAACCTGGACGAAGCCCACAGCCGCAGAATCCTGGGACCCCTCCTGCGGGACAACCCCCACTTCGTCCGCGACCGGGAGGGCCGCTGGCGGGCCGGCTCCCTCGCCGCCCTCGCTCCCCAGCGGTTCTTGCGGGATGTGACCTTCGCCGTGGTGGACATCGAGACCACCGGCGGTCGCCCCCCCCGGCACCGCATCACCGAGGTGGCGGCCATCAAGGTGCGCGGCGGCCGGGAGGTGGACTCTTTCCACCGGTTGGTGAACCCGGGCCGCTACATCCCCTGGAGCGT
>JBHIBR010000381.1:0-2272 GCA_046759145.1 Nitrospinota bacterium
GCGTGCCGGGCCTGCCCCTCGGTGTGCTAGGATGGCCAGGGCGACCGGGGAAGGGATGGGAAGCTCAGAGTGCGCTTCGTCTTTCTCTGCCGCGATGGCGGGCTGTTCAGCGTAGGCCGGCTCATCGAGTGCGCACGCGCCCGGGGCCATGTGGCCGAGACGGTGGACCCCTATGAGTGCCTCCTGACGCTGGAGGCCGGTCGCCCTCTCCTCCTTTACCGGGGCCGTCCGCTGGGGGCGGTGAGTTGCGCCCTTCCCCGCCTGGGCGCCAACCTGAGCGAGCACAGCCTGGCCGTCGTGCGCCAGCTGGAGCTGATGGGGGTGCCCACAGTGAACGGCTCCGGCCCCCTCGCCCTGGCGCGGGACAAGCTCCACACCCTACAGCGGCTGGCCGGAGCGGGCCTGCCCGTTGTGCGAACCGCCTTCGGGCCGAACCCCGCCTTCCTCGCGGAGGCCCTCCGCCGGGTGGGCGGACCGCCCGTCGTCTTCAAGTTCCGCCGCGGGATGCAAGGGGTGGGGGTGATGGTGGCCGAAAGCCTGCGGGCGGCCCGCGCCCTGGCCGAGGCCATGTGGGCGAGCCAGCAGGATGTGCTCATCGAGGAGTTCGTCGCCGACTCCGAGGGTCGTGACGTGCGCGTCTTGGTGGTGGGGGGAAGGATCGTGGGGGCGATGCGGAGGAGCGCCCCCGCGGGAGATTTTCGGTCGAACCTCCACCGGGGCGGGCAGGGGGAGGCGGTGCGGCTTCCCCGCCCCCACCGGGAGCTCGCCCTGCGGGCGGCCGAGCTGGTGGGCCTGGAGGTGGCGGGGGTGGACCTCCTGGAGAGCCGCTCGGGGCCGAAGGTTCTTGAGCTCAACGCATCGCCCGGCTTCGAGGGTCTTGAGCGGGCCACCGGGCGGGACATCGCCGGGGCGATCCTCCGCCACGCCGAGCGCAGGGCGAGGGGAGGCGCCCCCCGCCGGTCCGGGCGGCCCCGGTAAACCACCGGTGGGCGGTAGAAGAGATTCTCGGCACATGAGAGCCTGGGGAGCCCTGCTGGTCCTCCTGGTGCTTGTTCTTCATCCGCTCCCAGCCGGGGGCGCGAAAGCCTCGGTGTTCGTCACCGTTGAGGGCGACGGGGCTCTTATAGTCATCCGCTCCGACTCCAAGGAGAGGATCCCCCTGGGCGGGCGCCCACACAATCTCGCCGTGAGTCCCGATGGGAGCCGCGTGTGGGTGACCGATTCGTCCTCCGCGCGGGTCTGGGTCGTGGACCCAGCTAGCGGCGGCGTGGCTCTCCTTCCGATAAGCGGCAAAGGACCTCACGGGGTCGCGGTGACCCCCGACGGGACTCGGGTTCTCGTGGCCTTCGAGCGAGGTGGACTGCTCGAGCTGTTCGATGCCGAGGCCATGACTCCCCTTGCCAAACGTTCGCTCCCGAACCGGCCTCACAACGTGGCCGTCTCTCCCGACGGGCGAACAGCCTGGCTGACCTCGCTCTATGGAAAGCGCCTCATGGTAGTCGGGCTCCCGGGGTTGAAGCTGCTGAGGACGATTGAGGTCCAAGGGACCCCCCACGATCTGGCGTTCACCCCTGACGGGCGCGCGCTCTGGCTCACTCTATGGCGGTCGAACGACGTCCTGGTGCTGAGTGTCCCTCGGGGCAAGGCGATCGGCCGTCTCGCCGCGGGCCGCGCTCCCCACCATCTGGCGGTGACTCCCGACGGGAGCCAGGTCTGGGTGACCAACCACGCCTCGGGCGATGTTGCGGTCTTTGACGCAAGGGCTCGACGGCTCATCAGGCGGCTCCCGGTGGGACCTGGACCCCATCACGTGGCCTTCGGCCGGGATGGGACCCTCGCCTATGTCGTCAGCGAGGCGGGGGATGAAGTAGTCGCGGTCGAAGTGGCATCTGGCCGGGTCCGTGCTCGGATTCCGGTGGGCCCGGGTCCCCATGGAGTCGCAGTGAGGTAGCGCGAGCACGGAGGGTCTGATGAGTCAAACGCAAGGGAGGGCGGGAGGTGGCCTCACTCGGCGACGCTCCCGCCCATAGGTGCGAGATTGCCGCTCGGTGCGGCTACCTTGACAATGGGAGAGGGGCTCTCTTAGCATGAATGAGATGAGAGGGATCCCTTTATTCGCCCGGGGGCATAAGCCCATCCGGCTGCGGGGACCCTAGCGGGGGCTCGGGGCCGGTGGGCGCAGTGCGAAAAGCCATCCTGCCCGTGGCCGGGCTGGGAACCCGCTTCCTTCCTGCCACCAAGGCCATCCCCAAAGAGATGCTCCCCCTGGTGG
>JBHIBR010000382.1:0-2269 GCA_046759145.1 Nitrospinota bacterium
CAGCTCATGGCCTTCGGCTGGAAGGTGCTCCTGCCCCTCGCGCTTTTCAACGTGGCCGCGACGGGCGGCATCCTGGCCCTCGCGGGCGACTAGCCGGGGCCTTTCGCCAGGAGGAGAGACGCCATGCTGGGTGAGGTGGTCAAGGGCCTCGCCCTCACCCTCAAGCACGCCTTCCGCCGTCCGGTGACCATCCAGTACCCGGACGAGCGGGACGAGATGCCCCGCGGCTACCGGGGGCTCCACAAGCTGCTGCGGTGGGAGGACGGGCTCGAGCGCTGCGTGGGGTGCAAGCTCTGCGCCGCCGCCTGCCCCGCGGATTGCATCTACGTCGAGTCGGCCGAGAACACCCCCGAGCGCCGGGTGAGCAAGGGGGAGCGCTACGCCAGCGTTTACGAGATCAACGAGCTGCGCTGCATCTACTGCGGCTTCTGCGAGGAGGCCTGCCCGGTGGGGGCCGTCGTGCTCGGAGGCGAGTACGAGTACAGCGCCGAGAGCCGGGAGGAGTTCCTCTACACCAGGGAGGACCTGCTGGTGAAGTCCCCCCGGGACTACCCCGAGCTCCACGCCCGCTACGATGAGCGCAAGCTCCTGACCTACGTGTAGGGGAGAGCGGTGGAGGGCTTTCTCTTCTACCTCCTGGCCGGGGCCGCCGCCCTGGCCGCGATGCTCGTCATCGCGGTGCCGAACTCACTCTACAGCGCCCTCCTCCTGGTGGTGACCTTCGGCTGTCTGGCGGGCATATACCTCACCCTGGGGGCGGAGTTCATCGCCGCCATGCAGGTGATCCTCTACGCGGGCGCCATCATGGTGCTCTTCCTCTTCGTCATCATGCTCCTTCACCTCGGCCGCGAGCCCCGGGCGCCCTTCCGGCTGCTGGGCCAGAAGGTGATGGGGACGGCGGTGGCGGCCCTCCTCTTCGGCGCCCTCTCCTCGGCCCTGGCGGCGGGGGTGGCCCTGGGACCCCGGGGGCCCTTCTCCCCCGAGCGCGTCAAAGCCCTGGGGAATACCCAGGCGGTGGGGAGGCTCCTCCTGACGGATTTCCTCCTCCCCTTCGAGGCGACGGCCGTCCTCCTCTTCGTCGCCATCGTGGGCGCCGTGGTGCTCGCCCGGCGCCGCCTCTAGGAGGCGTGAGCCCGTGCCGCCCCTCGAGCACTACCTGATGCTGAGCGCCTTCCTCTTCACCCTGGGGGTGGTGGGGGTGGTGGTGCGGCGCAGCGCCATCGTCATCTTCATGTCCATCGAGCTGATGATGAACGCCGCCAACCTGGCCTTCGTGGCTTACGCGCGGTTCCTCCACTCCCTGGAGGGCCAGCTCATCGTCTTCTTCGTCATCGCGGTGGCGGCGGCGGAGGCGGCGGTGGGGCTCGCCATCATCATCCTGGTCTACCGCAACCGCGAGTCCACCGACGTGGACGAGGTGAACCTCCTCAAGTACTGACCCGGGAGGGGCCGACCTGAAGGCACTGTGGCTCATCTGGGGGTTTCCCCTGGCGGGGGCGATCCTCTGCGCGGCGCTCGGGCGGCGGCTGAGCGAGCGCCAGGTGGGGGCGCTCGCCTGCGGGGCGGTGGGCCTCGCCTTCCTGGCGTCCCTCTGGGCCCTGTGGGTGGAGCTGGACCTCCTGCGGCTGGGGGGGGTGATCCGCCAGGAGCTCTTCACCTGGGTGGCGGCGGGCGGCCCGGGCGGCCTGGAGGTGCGGGCCCGCTTTCTGCTAGACCCCCTCTCGGGGGCCATGGCGCTCGTGGTGAGCGGGGTGGCCTTCTTCATCCACCTCTACTCCATCGGTTACATGGCGGGGGAGCGGGGCTTCGCGCGGTATTTCAGCTTCCTGAACCTCTTCACCTTCAGCATGCTGCTCCTCGTCCTGGCCGACAACTTCCTCGTCCTCTTCGTCGGCTGGGAGGCGGTGGGGCTCTGCAGCTACCTGCTCATCGGTTTCTGGTACGAGCGCCCCGCGGCGGCGGCGGCGGCGAAGAAGGCCTTCGTGGTGAACCGGGTGGGGGACTTCGGCTTCCTGCTGGGGCTCCTGCTCATCTACAGCCACTTCGGCACGCTGGACTATGGCCCCGTCTTCGGCCGGGCAGCCCAGGTGCTGGGGGCGGGGAGCGGTGCGGCGCTGGCCATCGCGCTCCTCCTCTTCGCAGGCGCCACGGGCAAGAGCGCCCAGGTCCCCCTCTACGTCTGGCTGCCCGACGCCATGGAGGGGCCCACCCCGGTGAGCGCCCTCATCCACGCCGCCACCATGGTGACGGCGGGGGTGTACATGGTGGC
>JBHIBR010000383.1:0-2266 GCA_046759145.1 Nitrospinota bacterium
AAAGCCGCCCGCGCCCGAGGTCGTTTCGGCTGGCCCGGGCGCCGCCGCCCCTTCGGCGCCCCCGGCGGGCACCTCTCCCGGGGCGGTCCCCGCGCCGGCTCCTCCCGCAGCCGCAAGGGCGGGCGCCACTGCCCAGGAGCCCGGCGCGGCGACCGGCCGCAAGCCCCGCCAGCTCCAGCTCCGCGTCCAGGCCATCGAAGACACCTGGATCCGCGTCGCCGTGGACAATCAGGGCCCCCGGGAGATGCTCCTCACCGCGGGGGCTTCCCGCTCGTGGGCGGGGAAGGAGAAGTTCGTGCTCACGGTGGGCAACGCGGCGGGGACCCGGCTGAGCCTCAACGGCGTCTCCATTGAATTGCCCCCCACGCGCACCAACGTGGTGCACGACTTCGTCATCACCCCCAAGGTGCTCGACTGAGTCCCCTCCCACCGGGAGGGGGACCTCATGGCCAGCGTCGTCCAAGCCCTGGGCATCATCGGCTATCCGCTGGGGCACTCTCTCTCCCCCCTCATGCACACGGTGGCGCTCCGCCACCTGGGCCTCCCCTACCGCTACCAGGCCTACGAGGTGGAGCCCGGCCGCCTGAAGGGCGCCCTGGAGGGTGTGCGCGCCCTGGGCATCCGGGGGGTGAACGTGACCATCCCGCACAAGCAGGCGGTGTTGCCCTACCTGGACGAGTTGAGCGAAGAGGCCCGCCTCATGGGGGCGGTGAACACCATCACCCGGGAGGCCGACGGGAGGCTAATTGGCCACAACACCGACGGTGTGGGTTTCCTCACCGCCCTCCGGGAGGAGGGCGGGCTCTCGGGGGCGGGCCTGCGGGTGGCGATCCTGGGTGCGGGTGGCGCCAGTCGCGCCCTGGCGGCCAAGCTGCTGCGGGAGGGGGCAGGCGAGCTCGCCATCCTGAACCGCACCCCCGGCCGGGCGGCCGCCCTGGCCGAGGAGTTGAGGGCGAAATTCCCTGGCTCCACCGTGGCGGGAGCGCCCCTGGGGGGCCCGGAGGCGGCGGAGGCGGTCGCCGGGGCCGACCTGCTGGTGAACGCCACCTCGGCGGGGCTCAAGGGCGGGGCGGAGGGGGTGATCCCGGTGAGCCCGGACCTCCTGCGCCCGGGCCTAGTGGTGTGCGACATCGTTTACAATCCCCTCATGACGCCCCTGCTCCTCGCCGCCAAAGCCCACAAGGCGCGGCCGATCACGGGGCTGGGGATGTTCATCCACCAGGGGGCGGAGAGCTTCCGCATCTGGACGGGCTGCGAGATGCCCATCGGGTTGGTCCGGCGGAGGCTGCTGCGCGCCCTGCGGGGGGGGAGTCGGGTCTGAGGGTCTCGTGATGGGAGCGGCCACCAAGGCCCACGACATCGAGGCCCTCATCGCCCTCGCCCAGGGGCTGCGAGGGGGATCGGGCGAGGAGGCCACGGTCCGCCTCCGGGGGGGTAACCTCGCCGCCTGGGCCTACCTGGCGGCACAGATCCGCCGGCACACGGCCCGCCCCATCTTAGTCCTTGCCCCGGGGCCCAAGGCGGCAAGGCGCCTGGTGGGGGACCTCCGCCTCTTCCTGGGCGACGGTCTCCCTCCGCCCCCGGGGCGCACGGCTCGCCCCGTTCTTTTCTTCCCCGCCTGGGACATCTTCCCCTTCGCCCGCCACTCGCCCTCCCCCCAAGTGGTGGGGGAGCGGCTGAGGGGCCTTTTCGCCCTGGCGGGGGGAGAGGCGGAGGCAGTCGTGACCTACCCCGAGGCCCTCCGCCAGCGCTTCCTCCCCCTGGGGCGTCTGTTGGGACACCTGCGGGCGCTGCGGGGGGGAGAGGGGGTGGAGCGCGAGGGCTTCATCGCCTCCCTGGTCGCCGGAGGCTACCTGCGTGTGCCGATGGTGGAGGCGCAGGGGGAGTTTGCCGTCCGGGGGGGCATCGTAGACCTCTTCGCGCCCTGGGGTGAGAACCCCCTCCGGGTGGAGTTCGTGGGGGATGAGGTGGACTCCATCCGGGAGTTCAACCCCATCAACCAGCGCACCCTCGCCACCCACAAGAGCGTCCTCATCCCCCCCGCTCGAGAGATCCTGCTCGCCGGGGAGGAGCGCCGGAGAGGGGAGGGAGCCATCCGCGCCCTCGCCCGCGAGGAGGGGGCGGAGCTCGCTCGGATGGGGGCGATGCTCGAAGCGCTCCAGCAGGAGGGCTACTTCCCCGGGGCGGAGAGCCTGCTTCCCCTCTTCGTCGAGCCCCTGGAGTGCCTCTTCGACCACCTGCCGGCGCAGGCCCTCTGGGTGGTGGT
>JBHIBR010000384.1:0-2245 GCA_046759145.1 Nitrospinota bacterium
CGGGGAAACAGACCGGCCGAATCTGGTATCCTAGGAAGCGATGGTTTCTCCCTTTTCTCCTATTCAGAGGGGGAGGTTTCTCATGGTTGCCCAGGGGACTGGTTCTTCCGAGGTCGCCCTGGATGGCGAAAACTTGACCCTAGAGCAGGTGGAGGCGGTCGCCCGCCGCGGGGCGCGCGTGAGGATCGCTCCGGGGGCCATCGCCCGGATGGAGCGAGCCCACGCCCTCGTCCAGCAGCTCGTCGAGAGCGGCTCCACCGTTTACGGCGTGAACACGGGTTTCGGCTCTCTCAGCGACGTGCGCATGGGCCGGGAGACCCTGGGCGAGCTCCAGCTCAACCTCCTTCGCAGCCACGCGACGGGGGTGGGCGAGCCCCTGGGAGAGGCGGAGGCGCGGGCCGTCATGCTGCTGAGGGCCAACGTCCTTGCCAAGGGATACTCCGGCGTGCGGCCCGCCCTCGCGGAGCTCCTCGTGGGGATGCTGAACGCGGGCCTCCACCCCCTCATCCCCGCGAAGGGCTCGGTGGGCGCGAGTGGAGACCTGATTCCCCTCGCCCACCTCGCCCTCGTCCTCGTGGGAGAAGGGCAGGTCCTGCGCCAGGGACAGGTTCTCGCCGGGGGGGAGGCGCTGCGCGCGGTGGGGCTCTCGCCCCTCTCCCTGGGACCCAAGGAGGGGCTCTCTCTCATCAACGGCACCCAGGTGATGACGGCCCTGGGCTCTCTGGCGGCCGCCTCGGCCGAGAGGCTCGTGAAGTCCGCCGACGTGGTGGGCTCTCTCTCCCTGGACGCCCTCCGGGGGACTCCGGCCGCCTTCGCCGAGGAGCTCCAGCAACTCCGCCCCCATCCGGGGGCCCTGGCGAGCGGGCGAAACCTCGTGCGCCTCATCGAGGGGAGCGCCATCCGGGAGTCCCACCGCCACTGCCCCGCCCTCCAGGACTGCTACTCCCTGCGCTGCATGCCCCAGGTCCACGGGGCCGCCCGCGAAGCGCTGCGCTTCGCCCGCGGGGTCCTCGCGGTGGAGGTGAATGCGGCCACAGACAACCCCCTGGTTTTCCCCGAGGCGGGTGAGGTCCTCTCGGGGGGGAACTTCCACGGCCAGCCGGTGGCGGTGGCGCTGGACGCCCTGGCGGTGGGGTTGGCCTCGCTGGGGAACATCTCCGAGCGGCGCATCGAGCGCCTGGTGAACCCCACCCTGAGCGGCCTCCCCCATTTCCTGAGCAGGCGGAGCGGCCTCCACTCGGGTTACATGCTCCTCCAGGTGACGGCGGCCGCGCTCGCCTCGGAGAACAAGACCCTGAGCCACCCCGCCAGCGTGGACACCATCCCCACCTCGGGAGGCAAAGAAGACCACGTGAGCATGGGAGCCCACGCCGCCCGGAAGGCGGTCCAGGTGCTCGAGAACGTGCGCACCATCCTCGCCATCGAACTCCTCTGTGCCTCCCAGGGGGTGGAGTTCCTCCGGCCCCTCCGTTCGAGCGAGGCGCTGGAGCGCGTCCACGCGGCCCTCCGGGAGCGGGTGCCTCCCCTGGTCGAGGACCGGGCCTCGAGAGAGGATATCGCCACAGCCTCCGAGCTCCTCGAGTCGGGGGCCATCCTGGCGGCGGCCGAGGACATGCTGGGGCCCCTCGAGTGACCACGCTCGTCACAGGCGCCAACGGACTCGTGGGCAGCCACGTGGTGCGCCTCCTGGTCCAGGAGGGGAGAGAGGTGCGCGCCCTCGTCCGGGCCTCGGCAGACCTTCGCTCCCTCGAGGGGGTCTGCTGCGAGCGGGTGGTGGGAGACGTCCTGGATGGGGCGAGCCTTCGGCGCGCCCTGGCAGGCTGCCGGTGGGTGTACCACGTGGCGGCCGTGAACCGCCTCACGGCGGGGGACGGGGAGACCATCCGGCGCACGGCGCTCGAGGGAACCCGGAACGTCCTCCGGGCGGCGGCCGAGACCGGCGTCGAGCGGGTGGTGTACACAAGCTCGATCGTCACCGCGGGGCGCGCCTCGGACCCCGGGCACCTCCTCACCGAGGAGGATTTTACAGACCATACACTGACCCCCTATGTCCAGGGGAAGGTGGAGGCGGAAGCATGGGCGCGGGAGTTCTTCCGGGAGAGCAGCTTCCCGCTCGTCATCGTGAACCCGTGCCTGGTGCTGGGTCCGGGGGACTACCGGCCCACGCCGGGGGGGAAGTTGGTGAGGGACTTCGTGGCGGGGCGGCCGGCCCTGGTGATCCCGGCGGGCTTCAACGTGGTGGACG
>JBHIBR010000385.1:0-2238 GCA_046759145.1 Nitrospinota bacterium
GTGCAACCTCGAGGCGCTGCTCGGCAAGGGGCACTTCCGCTTCATCGGGTTTCCCCTCAAGATCAAAAATGGCTCGGGAGGGCCCATGCGGGCCGTGGCGGTGCTGGAGGAGTGAGGAAGGGGGGCGGGGAGAGGCCGGGCGCGGGCCGCCCGGCGGAAACCGCGACATCCGAGACCCTTCGCTCCTCTCGCCGCTCCCCCTTCGGGCTGGCCCTCTCACCGGCCCAAGCCGGCAGGATGCCGGCGCTACGGGCCGCCATCCGTAGCGCCGCCGTCCGGCTCGACTGAGCTCGCCGAAGTCCGGCGGCCGTCGGGCCGGGGGAAGACCTCATCTCCTAGGAAACGACTCTAGATGGCCTCGGAGATGGCGTGGAGGTGCTCGGGGACCTCGATGGAGCTGGTGTCCACGTCCCTCTCCCCGAGGTAGACCTTCTTGATGGCCCCCCGGACGATCTTGGCCGAGCGCGTCTTGGGAAGCGCCTTGACGAACTTCACCTCATCGGGCCTGAGGCTCCTGCCCAGATACTTGACCGTCTCCTCCTTGAGCGCCTCGCGCAGGGCGTCGGAGGGCCCGTGTCCCGCGGCGAGGACGACGAAGCAGGTGAGCCCCTCTCCCTTGATGGGGTGGGGGGTCCCGATGACGGCGGCCTCCACTACGGCGGGGTGTCCGATCAGGGCCGCCTCCACCTCGGCGGGCCCCACCCGCTTTCCGGCCACGTTGATGGTGTCGTCCGAGCGGCCAAAGAGATACCACTGCCCCGCCTCATCCACCTTCGCCCAGTCGCCGTGGTACCACACGCCGGGCCAGCGGGAGAAGTAGGTCTCGAGGTAGCGCTCGTCCTCCTTGAGGAAGCTCTTCGTCATCGAGGGGACGGGCTGTTTGCAGACGAGGTGGCCGATCTGGCCGCGGAGGGGATTTCCCCCCTCGTCGAAGACGTCGGCGTCCACCCCCAGGGCGGGACCGCCCAGGGAGCAGGGCGTGAGCTCTCCGACCGGGTAGGGCTGGAGCAGGCAGCCGGCGAGCTCGGTCCCCCCCGAGATGTTCATGATGGGGCAGCGGCGCCCGCCCACCTTCTCGAAGTACCACATGTAGGACTCCGGGTCCCAGGGCTCGCCCGTGGAGCCCAGGAGGCGGAGTGCCGAGAGGTCGTGCTTTCTCACCCACTCCTCGCCCAGGCTGATGAGCAGGCGGATCGCCGTCGGCGACACCCCGAAGGTGGTCACCTTGTGGTCGGCGACCATCTTCCAGAGGCGGTCGGGCCCCGGCCAGTTGGGCGCGCCCTCGTAGATGAGGTAGGTCCCCCCGCCGAACTGGACGCCGATCATCTCCCACGGGCCCATCATCCAGCCGATGTCGGTGACCCAGAAGACTAGGTCCCCTTCCCTCAGGTCCAGGCAGTAGCGGATCTCCTTGCACATGGTGGCGAGGCAACCGGCGTGGGTGTGGACGGTGCCCTTGGGCCTCCCGGTGGTGCCCGAGGTGTAGATGATGAGCGAGCGCGCCTCGGCCGGCAGGCGGGCGGTCTCCCCCTCGGTCGGCTGGCCCGCGACGAACTCCTCCCAAAGCACGTCCCGCCCCGGCGTCATGGGGACGGGGGAGCCCGTGCGGGGGCAGACCACCACCTTTTCGACGGAGGTTCCGAGGGCCAGGGCCGCGTCCACGGTGGCCTTGACGGGGACCTCTCTGCCCCGGCGCAGCCCCCCGTCCGCCGTGAAGAGGAGCCGCGCCCCGGCGTGGGCCAGGCGCTCGGCGACGGCCTCATGACCGAAACCCGAGAAGATGGGGATCCCCACGGCCCCGACCTTGAAGCAGGCGAACATGGCGAAGGCCGTCTCGGGGATCATGGGCATGAAGATGCCGGCCGCCTCTCCCGGCTTCATCCCCATGGCGCGCATGGCGCCCGCAAGACGGCTCACCTCGGCGGAGATCTCTCCGTAGCTGAAGCGGCGGACCTCCCCGCCGTCCCCCTCCCAGATGAGGGCGGTCCGGTCGCGCCGCCCTCCGGCCAGGTGGCGGTCGATGCAGTTGTGGACGATGTTCGTCTCCCCGCCCACGAACCACTTGGCCCAAGGGAAACCCCCGCTCAGGTCGAGGACCTCGTCGTAGGGCTTGTGCCATTCGACGCCCATGTCCTCGAGGATGGCCTCCCAGAAACGGCGGATGTCCTCGACCGACCAGGTGAGGAGGGAGCGGTAGTCGGGGATGCCGTGCTTCTTCATGAAGCGCGCGACGTTGCT
>JBHIBR010000386.1:0-2220 GCA_046759145.1 Nitrospinota bacterium
CCTGCGTGGCCAGCACCTGCCCCTCCAGGGCCAGCACCACGGGGAGGTTCTTTCCGGTGTAGCCCCTCACTTCGAGCTCCACCCCGATGTTCACCGGGTTGCCCCGGAAGGCGAGTCGGGGCGCCCGCAGCTCTCCCAGGCGGATGTCCCGGAAGCGGGCCGCGTCGCCCAGGCCCACGGCCAGCACGGGCGGAAACTTCGCCCTGCCCTTGGCAGACACGAAGGAGCGCCCGTCGGTGGCGATCCCATCCGAGAGCAGCAGCACCCCATCCGAGACCCTCCCCGCCTCGGACGAGAGTGCTCCCCGCAGGGCGCCGACGAGCCGGGAGGCGCGCTCATCCGCCCGGGTGCGGGGGAGGTCTCCGGGGGGCAGGGGACTGAGCCTTTCCCCCACTTGATAGAAGCGGAGCTCGTAGCGCTCCCCCAGGCGGCGGCTCAGGGAGCCCTCGCCGCCCGAAAGAAGCCGCAGGGCTGCTCCCAGCCGGCTCTCCCCGCCCGGCATGTCCCGGATGGCCATGCTCTCCGAGGTGTCCACCAGCACGGCCAGCTTCCGGGGGAAGGGCCGCATGCGGCGCTCCCGGAGGGTGGGGTTGAGGAGGAAGAGAAGGAGGAGGAGGTAGACCCCCAGCCGCAGGCTCGCCAGGAAGAAGGCCTTCCCGCCTGAGACCTTCTCCCGAAGGGCCCGAAGCTGGCGCCAACTCCAGAAGAGGAGGAGCCCCGCCAGCAGAAGGATGACGCCCAGGGGGAGCGCCGCCACGAACGTCACCGGCCCCTCGGGCAGTTGCAAAGCTTTTCTCCTACTAGTTGATGTTCAGGCGCCGCCGGATGAAGGGATGGTGGACGAGGTCTCGCTTGTAGTTCTCGGTCAGGGCGTAGATCACCAGGTTCACTCCGAGCCGGAAGGCGTCTCTCCGCTGGTCCTCCCCGCCCGGGACGCACTCCCTGAGCCAGCGTCCGTCGGCATCCCGGGCCCAGGCGCCGCCCAGGTCGTTCTGGCTATAGATGACCGGGGTGAAGTCGTCCACGCTCACCCCCTCCAGGTAGGGGTTTACCACCTGGCGACCGACCACGCGGCGGATGAGGTAGTAGCTGCGGTAGACGGCGTGGTCGGGGGGAAGGGGGCGGAGCGCCTGCCGCGGGAAGAGCCGGCTCACCAGCCGCCGCATCGCCTCGTCGAAGCCAAAATCCCGCTGGCCGAGGCTGTCGTCGGCGAGGAGGAAACCCCCGAAGCGCAGGTGGCGCCGCAAGGCCTCCACCTCCTCGTCCCCGAAGGGGTCGAACTCGTAGCGGCCCGCCATGTAGAGGAACGGGTAGCGGAAGACGTCGGAGCTGGTCGCCTCCACCACGTGTCGCCTCCGGACGGGCTCCACCGTGGTGCGGCGCTCGACCTCCTCCATGAGGGGAAGGCCGGCGGTGGGATAGGGATCCCAGTTGCCTCCCCGGTAGCGGAGCTGGGCGAAGACGAAATCCCCGTCTCCTCCCGAGTGGGGCGCCTCCGCCGTCTCGGGCCAAAGGCAAGCGGCTCCCGCCCCGAGCCCCCCTGCGAGGAGCGCCCGGCAGAATTCCCTCCGAGTCCAGCTCCTTCGGCTTCTCGCGCCCACCCCGAAGTTCCCTCTTCTCAGTTGGAGGAACGGTAGCTCAAGATCACGACCGTCGGCTGGGCGGACAGGGTGGAACGGCTGAGGGTTAATGTGTCGCGCGGGGACTTGCGCACGGGGAAGCGGCCGTCCAGCACGGCGAGGAAATCCTCCGCCCGCCCGCGATCCCAGTAGTGCATGGGGAGGACCACGTTCGGGTTCACCTTTCGGATGAGGGCCGGGATCTCGGCGAGGGGGAGGTTCCAGCTCCCGTCGATGGGCACCATCAGCACGTGGACTTTCCCCAGGGCCCGCAACTGCTCGGCCGAGAGCGGCCGACGCAGGTTGCCCAGGTGGGCGATGCAGAGGTTTCCCACCTTGAAGAGGAAAATGACGTTGCTGATGAAGGTCTCCTCGCCCCCCCGGAAGGCGGAGCCCGGGATGCTCTTGACCTGGATGTCGCCCACGCGGGTCGAGACCTCGCGGTAGGTCCCCCCCGGCTCGAAGGCGCGCAGCACCCGGGAGCGGGGGAAGAAGTGAACCTGGTTGTGGGTCTCGTGCTCGTTGCTCACCGTCACCGCCAGGGGCGCGACCCCGGGGGGAGGAGGCTGATGGGGGTCGGTGAGCACGCTCGCGCCGCTCG
>JBHIBR010000387.1:0-2216 GCA_046759145.1 Nitrospinota bacterium
GAGCGCATCCGCAACTTCTCCATCGTCGCCCACATCGACCACGGCAAGTCCACCCTGGCCGACCGCATCTTGGAGCTCACCCACGCCCTTCGGGCGCGGGATAAGGCGGAGCAGTTCCTGGACATGATGGACCTCGAGCGCGAGCGCGGGATCACCATCAAGGCCCAGGCGGTGCGCCTCACCTACCGCGCCCGCGACGGGGAGGACTACGTCTTGAACCTCATCGACACCCCGGGCCACGTGGACTTCTCCTATGAGGTCTCCCGGAGTCTGGCCGCCAGCGAGGGGGTGCTCCTCGTCGTGGACGCCTCCCAGGGGGTCCAGGCCCAGACCCTGGCCAACGCTTACCTGGCGCTGGAGCAAAACCTCTCCATCATCCCCGTCATCAACAAGATTGACCTCCCCTCCGCGGACCCCGACCGGGTGTGCCGCCAGCTCGAAGAGCTCATCGGCATAGGCGCCTCGGAAGCCCTGCGGGTGAGCGCCAAGCTGGGGGAGGGAGTGGAGGAGGTGCTCGAGGCAGTGGTGGGCCGCATCCCCCCTCCCGGGGGCGAACCCCACGAGCCCCTCAAGGCGCTCGTCTTCGACTCCTGGTTCGACCCTTACCGGGGTGTGGAGGTGATGGTGCGGATGGTGGAGGGCAGGCTCGCCGTGGGGCAGAGGGTGCGCTTCATGTCCACGGGGGCGGAGTTCACAGCAGAAGGGGTCGGCGCCTTCACCCCCTACCCCGTCGCCCTCGACAGCCTGGGGCCGGGCGAGGTGGGCTATTTCGTGGCGGGGATCAAGAATGTGCGGGACACCCGCGTGGGGGACACCGTGACCGAGGCCGCCCGGCCCACCCCCCGGTCCTTCCCCGGCTTCAGGGAGCCCAAGCCCATGGTGTTCTGCGGCCTCTACCCCGCCGAGAGTGCCCAGTACGAGGACCTGCGGGGCGCGGTGGAGAAGCTGCGGCTCAACGACTCGGCCTTCACCTTCGAGCCCGAGACCTCAGCGGCGCTGGGCTTTGGTTTTCGCTGCGGCTTCCTGGGTCTCCTCCACATGGAAATCATTCGGGAGCGCCTGGAGCGGGAGTACAATCTCACCCTCATCGCCACTTCCCCCACGGTGGTCCACCGCGCGGCCTGCCGGGACGGGACGGCGCTGGAGGTGGACAGCCCTGCCCGGCTGCCGGACCCCGCGCAGATCGCCCACATCGAGGAGCCCATCGTGCTGGGGACCATCCTGGTCCCCAGCGACTACGTGGGCCCGGTGCTCCGCCTGGCCCAGGAGAAGCGGGGCGCCCAGCGGAGCCTCCAGTACCTCGACGCGCGCACCGTGGTCATCACCTACGAGTTTCCGCTGGGGGAGATCCTGTATGACTTCTACGACCGGCTGAAATCCATCAGCCGGGGGTATGCCTCCTTCGACTACGAGCACCTGGGCCACCGCCCCTCGGAGATGGTGAAGCTCGACCTCCTCCTCAACGGCCAGCCCGTGGATGCCCTCTCGGTCATCCTCCACAGGGACAAGGCCTACTCCCACGGCCGGGCGCTGGTGGAGCGGATGCGCGAGCTCATCCCCCGCCAGCTCTTCGAGGTCTCTATCCAGGCCGCCATCGGCAGCCGGGTCATCGCCCGCCAGACGATCAAGCCCCTCCGGAAGCATGTGACCGCTAAGTGTTACGGAGGAGACGTCACCAGGAAGCGGAAGTTGCTCGAGCGCCAGAAAGAGGGTAAAAAGCGCATGAAACAGGTGGGCCAGGTGGAGGTCCCTCAAGAGGCCTTTATGGCCCTCTTTCGCGTGGGGGTGTGAGCGCTGTGTCCGAGCGGAGCCGTGCAGAGGGGGCCGCGGAGCAGCTCGCGGTGAGGGGAGCGGGCCGTCCTGCCTCCAGGGCGAAGAGCGCCCTCCGCGAGTACGCCGAGGCCATCCTCATTGCCCTCCTCCTGGCCCTTGTGGTGCGCGCCTTCGTGGTCCAGGCCTTCAAGATCCCGTCGGGATCGATGGAGAACACCCTCCTGGTGGGGGACCACATCCTGGTCAACAAGTTCCTCTACTACTTTGCGGAGCCCCAGCGGGGAGACATCATCGTCTTCCGCTACCCCCGCGACGAGAGCCGCGATTTCATCAAGCGGGTAGTAGGCCTTCCGGGCGAGGTGGTGATGGTCCGCGGCCGCAGGGTGTACGTCAACTGCGCCACCCCGCAGGAGCCCGCGCGCTGCACCCCCCTGCGGGAGCCC
>JBHIBR010000388.1:0-2203 GCA_046759145.1 Nitrospinota bacterium
ACCCGCTTCGACGACCTCGAGGCCCTGCGCGAGAGCGCACGCCGGGCCTACCGGCAGGGATATATGGGCTCCACCTGCATCCACCCAACTCAGGTGCCGATCCTGAACGGGGCGTTCTCGCCCACAGAGGAGGAACTCGCCCGGGCCCGGCGCATTGTGGAGGCCTATGAGGGGGCGGAGTCGCGGGGCCAGGGCTCTGTGGCGGTGGAGGGCCTCATGGTGGACCTGCCTGTGGCCTCGCGGGCGAGGCGGCTGCTGCGGCGCGCGGAGCTCATCCGCGCCAGGGAGGAGGCGAAGCGTCTCGCGCGAGAGGGGGCGGGCGGCGGGGGCGGGAGCAGCTAGGGGCCGCGGAGGCGGCGGAGCACCCTGCCCTTCGGGTGCCTTCCCCTCACCGGCGGAAGAGGTTGAGGAGGAGGGTCAAGAGGACGCTCAGGAGGACCATCGTGGCCAGGGGGAAATAGAAGGTCCAACCGCCCCGCTGGATCACGATGTCCCCCGGGAGCCGCCCCAGCCAGGGCACTCGCCCCCCGAGCCAAATCAGCGCTCCGAGGACGGTGATTCCCACCCCGACCATCACCAGCAGCCTCCCCAGCGCTTCCATCAACCTTGCCCCCGCTCCTCGAAAAGCCCTCGCTGCTCCTCGCCGGGGCGGCTTTGGCCCAGGTGCGCGTAAGCGCGGGGGCTCGCCCGACGCCCGTTGCGCGTCCGCTGGAGGAAGCCCATGCGGAGGAGATGGGGCTCCACGATGTCCACGAGGGTGTCCACCTCCTCGTTGAGCGTGGCCGATAGCGCCTCCACCCCCACCGGACCCCCCTGGTAATGCTCCACGATGGTTCGCAGAAACTTCCGGTCCAGCTCGTCCAGGCCTGCCTCGTCCACCCCTTCGAGGGCGAGCGCCTCCAGCACCACCTTGAAGGTGACGGCCCCATCCGCCCGCACCTGGGCGTAGTCGCGCACCCGCCTGAGGAGCCGATTGGCCACCCGGGGGGTTCCGCGCGAGCGGCGCGCGAGCTCGTGCCTCGCTTCCCTCAGGAGCTCCACCCCCAGGAGACGAACCGAGCGCTCGAGGATGGCTTCGAGTTCTTCCTCGTTGTAGAAATCCACATGGTGGGAGAGGCCGAACCGCTCGCGAAGGGGGGCCGAGACGAGGCCCGCCCGGGTGGTGGCTCCCACGAGGGTGAAGGGCTGGAGGGGCAGGTTGAGGACCTTGGCGTAGGGCCCCTTGTCCACCACGAAGTCCACCCGGAAATCCTCCATGGCCGGGTAGAGGAACTCCTCCACGGCGGGCGGAAGGCGGTGGACCTCGTCGATGAAGAGCACGTCCCCCCTCTCCAGGTTGGTCAGGATGCCTATCAGGTCCCCCGGACGGGTGAGGGCGGGGCCGCTGGTGGCAACCAGACGAGCCCCCGTCTCGTGAGCGATGATGTGGGCGAGGGTGGTCTTGCCGAGCCCGGGGGGGCCGTGGAAGAGCACGTGTTCCAGCGGCTCCTTCCGGCCCCGGGCCGCTTCGAGGGCGATGGAGAGCCTCAGGGTGATCTCCCGTTGGCCAATGTACTCCAATAACCTCTGGGGGCGGAGGTGGAATTGGAAGCGTTCTTCCTCCCCTCCCGCTGACAGCCCGCTCACCAGGCGCTGGCGGCTCACGGCAACTTCCTCAGCTGAGCCACCTGGCGCAGGGCCAGGCGGAGGAGCTCTTCCGCACTCGCCCCCTCCGGGCTCGCGCCGAGCGCCTTCTCCACCAGGGATTCAGCCTCGGGCGGGCGGAAGCCGAGCCGGAGGAGGACCGCGAGCGCCTCTCCCTCGGGGCCCTCGCTCGTGCGGCCCTCGCCCCTCGAGCTCTGCCGGGCTCGGGAGCCGAGGAGGCGGTGGCCATCGGCGAAGGCGCCCACCTTCCCCCTGAGTTCGGCCACCACCCGGTCGGCTGTGCGCCGGCCCAGTTCGGGCAGGCGGGCCAGGGAGGCTGTGTCCCCCGCCTCGATGGCGGCGGCCACTTCGGCGACGGGAGCCCGGAGGGCGCGGAGGGCCTTGCGGATCCCCAGCCCCTTAACCCGGAGGAGGAGTTCGAAGAAACGCAGGTCTTCCTCCCGGGTGAAGCCCACCAGACGCGGGAGAAGGTTCCCCCCGGTGGGGCTTCCCTCGATGTAGTGGAAAGTGTGGAAAGAGACCTCTCCTTGGCCCCGCTGGCGCAGCTCCTCTTCCAGAT
>JBHIBR010000389.1:0-2194 GCA_046759145.1 Nitrospinota bacterium
CCAGGAGCGCCCAGCGCTCGCTGAGGGTGAGCACGAAGGTCAGGGCCACCGTGTCAGTCACGTCCTCCTCGGATTCGCCTTTGAGGGACCCGTCCCTATTCTTGGCCGGGCGCGTGTCGTAGTCCCGGATTTCGTGGGTGTAGGAGAGGGTGGTGGTGAGGAGGCGGTCCTGCACGGGCGCGAAGGGGAGGGGGAAGGTGTAGGAGACCTCGGGCCCGATCTGGTAGAGGGTGTAGTCGAAGTAGTCCTTGGTGAACTCATTGTTCGGGAACGTGAGGGGGGCCGTAGTGTCGTTGAAGTTCTGGTTGCTCTGGTTGTCCCTCACGAGGAAGTTGAGCTTGGGGACGAGCGAAACGAGCCCCCGCTCCCAGCCGTAGCCGACGTGCCCCGACAGGGTGTGGACACTGTCCCGGCGGCGCTCGCCGGTGAGCACCTGGCCGAGGGGGAAGGCGGGATCGGGTTCAATCGCCCGGTCCTCTTCGAAGAGCTTGTGGAGAAAGGTGTACTCCAGCCGCGCCAGGAGGCCCGTCCTCCGCTTCCGCTCCACCCCCACCCGGGCGAGGTAGCCCGTGAAGTCCTTCTCGTGTTTGACCTTGAGGAACTCGGGCCCGAGAGTCCCCTGCTGCGCCAAAGTGAACCCGAGCGCGATGAAGTTGGGGTACTCGCGGTCGAAGAACTGGAAGGTGAGCTTCGCGCTGTCCTCCTCGCCCTCGGCCACCTCGCGCGCGGCTTTGAAGTCGAAGCCCACGCCGAGGTCCTGGTAGTCGTAGAGGCCGTCCCCCCAGTCCTCGTCCGCCGTCTCGCGGGTGAAGACCCAGGTGGCGAAGAAGTGGGGGCTCACCGAGAAGTGTTCGAGGAAATCGTACCGGAGGGTGGGGACGATCTCGTGCTTCATTATCTCTCTCCGCCTCCGGGGTCCCTCGTCCTCGGTGAAGAACTGGCGCCGGCGGTCGTAGAAGCCGTTGTAGAGGGCGATGAGGAAGAGGTCCTCCCGCAACCGGAGCGCGGGCGCCACCACGCCATCCACCCGCCCGCCGAGGATGCCAGGTCTATCCTCGAGCTTGGAGTAGTTCAGCAGCGCCGTGATGTCCACGAGGAGGAACAGGTTCTCGGCGAGGAACTCCCTCAGGGGAGCCTCCTCGGGCGGAGCTGGGGGCGCGGCAGGTGGAGGAGCCCTCAGCTCTTCGGGCTTGACCTCCGCCTCGGGCGGGGCCGCTGGGGGAGGCGGGACCGTGGGAGGTGGAGGAAGCCTCAGCTCCTCGGGCTTGACCTCCGCCTCGGGCGGAGCCGGAGGGGCCTCAGGTGGAGGAGCCCTCACCTCCTCGGGCTTGACCTCCGCGGCGACCAGCTCGGCCGGCACCCCGCCGGTGATGTTGAACTTCGCGCGGCGGTTCTTCGCCCAGGCTGCCTCCCCCTTGCCCGGGTCGAGCGGACGCTCCTCCCCGTAGCTGATCGTGGAGATCCGCTCAGCCCTCACGCCCAAAGAGGCGAGGAAGTTCTTCGCACTCGTCGCTCGCCGCTGGCCCAGGGCCAGGTTGTACTGGTTGGTGCCCCGCTCGTCGCAGTGGCCCTCGATCTGGATGCGGATGTCGGCATATCTCAGGAGGAAGCGGGCCTTGCGCTTGAGGATCTCCTGGGCGTCGGGCCTGAGCTCGGATTTGTCGAAATCGAAGTGGATGAGCCCCTTCTCGAAAGCCTCCCGCTCGGCCAGGAACGCCTGGCGCCGACGCTCCCGCTCGGCCGCCTCTGGCTTGGGAGGAGGTTCGGCGGGAGCCTGCGCCCACCTCCCGGAAGCCTCCGGGAAGGACGCGGCCTCTACCTCCGTGGTCAGGAGTTCCGGGCCGGGAAGCGCCATCCGGGCCCAGGGCCCAGGCGCCTCACTCCTCTCCCCCGCCGCCGGGGGCGGGACGCCCAACCACAAGGACGCGAAGAGGCATAACGTGACGGCGGCTCGCATGCTCATCTCCCCTCATGCGCACGTACAGCCGAGAAAGGGCGGCCAACCATACAATGAGGCGGCAGACGGCTCCGAGCCGTCAGGGGCTGTTTATATACTCGCAGCGGGCGCTTGTCAATGGGGCGGCGAAGCGGGAAGGGAAAAAAACCGGGCGGAAGATCCCGCCCGGTTGCTTCGCGCCGGCTCCGAAGCCCAGCCAACTCACTCCATCCACTGGGCGTGGGGGTTGAAGATCTC
>JBHIBR010000390.1:0-2185 GCA_046759145.1 Nitrospinota bacterium
CAGCTCGCCATCCTCGGCCCGGAACAGGCTCTCGGTGTGGAGCCGCACGATGGACTCGAAGATGGGCTCCAGCCGCGTGCGCCGGGTGTCCACAAGATAGGGGTGGTTGTCGTAGAGGCCATTGGCCCGAGGGAGGCCTGGCTCGACCCCGAGGCCCCCCTGTGTGGTCATCGCGCAGGCGGTGAGGAAAAGCGCCGTCAGGGCGAGTAAGCTTCGGGAGAGGTTGAGAGTCCTCATGGTTGTTTCGTCCTCTCTATCGCCCCTGCGAGGTCACCCTCCCCATGGGGGAAGAGAGAGCATCGGCTCCTTGCATCGAAAGAACGCAAACATCATGCCATTTATTTCATCCTGTCTCGGGCCGCGTCGGATTCGACAAAAGTCAAATTATAACAATGAGTTTTCTTCACCCCTCGGCCCCTCGCCCTCCACTCTCGGGACCCAAAGGAGGAATCCCCTCGATCATGCTCGGTGGGGCACCTGACATAGTGTCATGTCTCTTCTCGGCCCATTTTTGACTTCCCTTGAGGCCTGTGCTAGCGTTTGAAGGGAATCCTGGGGGGTGCGAGCAGCCCGTGGCTGGGACTAGTCGCGGAAGGGCTGTCGGCCATCTCCTCAAGTCAAGGAGGTGGATGGTATGTCCGGCCACAGCAAGTGGAGCACTATAAGGCGCAAGAAATCCTCCATGGACGCCAAGCGGGGGAAGGCCTTCACGAAGATCATCCGCGAGATCACCGTGGCGGCCCGGCTGGGCGGTGGAGAGCCCAACGCAAACCCCCGCCTGCGGATAGCCATCGAGAAAGCCAAGGCGGCCAATATGCCCCAAGAGAACATCCAGCGTGCCATCCAGAAGGGGACGGGCGAACTGGAGGGCGTCCATTACGAAGAGGTCACTTACGAGGGTTACGGCCCCGGCGGGGTGGCCGTCCTGGTCCAGGCGCTCACCGACAACCGCAACCGCACGGTGGCCGATATCCGGAAGCTCTTCGCCCGCAATGGCGGGAGCTTGGGCGAGACCAACTCCGTGGCCTGGAACTTCGAGAAGAAGGGTCTCCTGCTCATCGAGAAGGAGCGCACCGAGGAGGAAACCCTCCTGGGCGTGGCCCTGGAGGCGGGGGCGGAAGACATGCGCGCGGATGAGAGCATGTATCACATCATCACAGCCCCCGCCGACTTCGAGGAGGTAAGGCGAGCGGTCGAGGCCCAGGGCATCCCCATCCACGAGGCCGAGGTGACCATGGTGCCCAAGGCCAGCGTCCGGCTCGAAGGGAAAGAGGCCCTCCAGATGCTCCGCCTCATGGAGGGGATGGAGGACCACGACGACGTCCAGCACGTGTACGCCAACTTCGACATCCCCGAAGGGGTGATGGCCGAAGTCGCCTCGTGAAGGATTCCGCCCGTCACCCTCAGCACCCGCTCCACCCTCCGCCCCGTGAGCGGCGCACGTGGAGACACCCTCCCGCGTGCTTGGCGTAGACCCGGGTCTCGTCGCGACGGGATACTGTGTGCTGGAGATGGCCCCGGGAGGGGCGGTGCGGCTCCTCGAAGGGGGCGTGGTGCGCACTCCCGGGGAGGCCAGCCTCGAGCGGCGCCTTAAGGAGCTCCACGGCGGACTCCGTGAGGTGGTGGCCGAGTTCCAGCCCGAAGCGGTGGCGGTGGAGGCCCTGTATGCGCACTACCGTCACCCGCGGACGGCCATCCTGATGGCCCATGCGCGGGGCGTCGTCCTCCTGGTGGCCGCCGAGGCCGCCGTCGCGGTGGAGAGCTACGCCGCCACTCAGGTGAAGGAAGCCCTCACCGGGCAGGGCCGCGCCACCAAGCGGCAAGTGCAGCAGATGGTCCAGCGGAGGCTGGCGCTCGCCCGCCCACCGGAGCCCCCCGATGTGGCCGATGCCGCCGCAGTGGCCCTCTGCCATTATGACCACACCCGGGACAGGAGGACTCGGCCGTGATCTGCCGGCTGGGGGGGAAGCTGGAAGAGGTGGGAGGCGGGCGGGTGGTGCTCACCACCGAAGCGGGGATGAGCTACGAGGTATGGGTCCCGGCGTATCTGGAAGAGGAGCTGCGCCAGCGGGGCCAGGGAGAGGTCTCTTTCCACACTCTCCACTACATCGAAGGAAGCCCCGCCGGGGGGAACCTTCTCCCGCGCCTGGTGGGCTTCACCCGGGAGGAGGACCTGCGTTTCTTC
>JBHIBR010000391.1:0-2182 GCA_046759145.1 Nitrospinota bacterium
CTCGAAGAGATGGCGCGCCTCCCGGTAGCGGGGGAAGGCTGCGATACAAACACGGCTCTCCAGGGCGAGCTTCACACCCATGCGCTCGGCCTGGGGCAGCAACTGGTCCAGGCTGAAGCAGGCCGCGTCCATCTCCTCGCCCCCCCAGTCGGCGCGCTCTTCCCGCAGCTTTTCGAGGAACTCGACACCCTCGACCGTCTCGGGGAGGACCTCGCGTTCGAACTTGGCCTTGAGCTCCCCCCAGGGGGAAGGCATCCCCACCCGGCCCAGGTGGAGGACCACGGTGTGCACCCCGAGCGCATCGGCGAGCTCCACCGTGCGTAGCGTCGCGGCAACCGCCCGCTCCCTCTTCTCCCGCTCCGGCGAGGCCAGGAGCAGGTCGTCCCGAAGATCCCGCTCCCGGGGGAGCCAAGGAGGCGCGGGGAGGGGGTTGTGGATGACGAGGGGGAGGAACTGGCGGCCCTGCAGAGCCCCCTTCAGCTCTTTCCAGAGGGCGGGCGAGATGGCGTCATCGAGAGAGAGGCCGGCGACCCCGAGGGGCTCGATAGCCTTGAGGAGAGCTTCCGCTCCCTCGTGTCGCGCTGTCCAGAAGGCCGTGTGGAGGAGGAGCATTTCTCGCCCGTAGAAGAAGCTCATCCGGGCTAGAGGAGGGTTCTCAAATAACGTTCTCGTCGTTAGTGTATTCTGAGATATCCCGACTCGGGTATCTACACTCTAGATTTTCAACCTTATATAATAGACGTTCCATCAGCTCATTGCTTCTTTCCAATTCTTCACGTATTCGAACCAAGAGCCCCATGTGCTGGCCACGTGCCCGGTCAAGTATCCCAGCAGCGAACAACAAGAAGATCCCGATACCAGCTCCCACCAGCCCCCACGCGATGATATCCATCTCAAGTTCTCCTATGCAAAATCTGCCTGAAGAGAATGGCGAAGGGGCCTATAGCTCCCTCAGCGCCCCTTGAACTTGGGCTCCCGCTTCTCGAGAAAGGCCCGGGTGCCCTCCTTCATGTCCTCGGTGGCGCAGGCGAGGCCGAAGAGGCTGGATTCCAGGGCGAGGCCCTCCTCCAGACTGCTCTCCATGCCTCGGTGGACCGCCTCGAGGGCGAGGTGGAGGGTGGCCGGGCTCTTTCCGGCCAGCTTTCGCGCCAGCGCCTTCGCCTCCTCCATGAGGCGCTCAGCCGGCACCACGCGGTTCACCAGGCCCATCCGGAGGGCCTCCTCCGCGCCCACCATCTCGCCCGTGAGGATGAGCTCGAAGGCCCGCCCCTTGCCGATGAGGCGGGGCAGGCGCTGCGTGCCCCCGTAGCCCGGGATGAGGCCCAGGTTCACCTCGGGCTGGCCGAGCTTCGCCCCCTCGGCCGCGATGCGCAGCGTGCAGGCCATGGCGAGCTCGAGCCCGCCCCCGAGGCAGAAGCCGTTGATGGCGGCGATGGAGGGCTTCCCGGCCCGCTCCAGGAGGCCGAAGATGCGGTTTCCCCCCGCCGAGAAGGCGCGGGCGCTCGCGGGGCCGAGGGCGGAGAGCACCCCGATGTCCGCCCCCGCAACGAAGGCCTTCTCGCCCGCCCCGGTGAGCACGAGCACCCGGAGGGATTCCGACTCGCCGAAGTGGAGGAAGGCAGCCTCTAGCTCGGCCATCGTGGCAGGGCCGAGCGCGTTCAGCACCTTGGGGCAGTTCACCGTGAGGGTCGCAATCGGCCCCTCTTCCTCCCAGAGAAGGTTCTGGTAGCTCATGGCCGGGCCCTCATTTGGAAGGGTATTCGTAGAAACCCCGCCCCGTCTTGCGGCCCAGGAAGCCCGCCGCCACCAGGCGCCGGAGCAGGGGGGGAGGGGCGAAGCGAGGCTCGCGGTACTCTTCGTACATGGAGTTCGCTACGTCGAGCTGCACGTCGAGGCCGATGAGGTCCATGAGGGCGAAGGGCCCCATGGGGTGGCCGCAGCCCAGCCGCATGGCCTTGTCAATGTCCTCCATGCTCGCCAGCCCCTCCTCGTAGGCGCGGATGGCGTCCAGGAGGTAGGGGACGAGGAGGCGGTTCGCGATGAAGCCGTTTCGATCCTTGCAGACGACCGGCTCTTTGCCGAGCTTGCGGGCATAGTCGAGGGCAGAAGAGAAGGTCTCCTCGCTCGTGAGAAGGCTCCGGATCACCTCCACCAGGGCCATCCGGTCGGCGGGGTTGAAGAA
>JBHIBR010000392.1:0-2179 GCA_046759145.1 Nitrospinota bacterium
TCTCAGGCGCGATCCGCATCCCCATCTCCTACCGCCTGCGGGACACACAATGATGGTAGTGTCAACTCTTTTGTGTAAATTCCCGCAGCAGGCGTTTCTCCCACTGGGCATTGAGGTGACAGAGCACCGCAAAGACGATCCGGTTACAACTGGCCGCATTCGTGAAGCAGCTCATGGGGCGCACCCGGCGGCGCACTTCCCGGAACGCGCGTTCCAGGGCGTTGGTGGTCCGCACCTTCCGCCGGTGGGCGAGCGGACAGGTGAAGCACGCCAGCAGCTCGGTCAGATCCTGCTCCAGGCACGCCACGGCTTGGGGGGCGCTTGGCCGCCACCGCGCGGCCCAGATACGAAAGGCCTGCCGGGCGGCCCGCTCGGTGGGGGCCTGATAGATCGCCCGGGCGTCCGCCAGGCAGGGCTCCTGGTGCCGGCGGGGCAGCTTAGCGGCTACGTTGCGGAGCTTGTGAACCCAGCAGCGCTGTCGGGGGACATAAGGGTAGACCAGATCGAGGGCCGCGTGCAGCCCCGGGCTGCCATCGGTGACGATGAGGCGCAGCCCTTGCCCCTCCAGCCCACGTTCGTACAGATCCCGCAGGAAGGCCTCCCAGGCCGCCCCACTCTCGGCCCGCGCCTGACGGAAGCTCAGCAGGATCCGTCGGCCCTGGGGCGTGAGGGCGTAGGCGCAGAGGATCAGCCGCCGTTTGACCCCCGCGGGGGTCTTGACCCGCAGGGTGATCCCATCCAGGATCAGGTACAGGACCTCCTCTCGAAGAGGGCGGCGGTGGAACCGCGCCACTTCGGCATCCAGGCTCTGGGTGAGGCGGGAGACCGTACTGGCGCTGACCGCCTCCCCGAGCAGCGGGGCCAGCAGGGGGCCGACCCGCCGGGTACTGGCTCCGGTCAGGAAGCAGGCGCGGAGGAGCGTGCTCACGGCGGGCCGCCGCCGCTCGTACCGGACCAGGCTCTGGGGCTGAAAGCCCCCGCCCCGGGCGCGCGGGACCCGCAGCGCCGGGATGAGTCCCACCTCCGTAGTGAGGTCCCGGGTGTAGCTGCCGTTGCGGTAATCCCGCCGCGTGGGCGTGCGCGCATGGGGGGCGGCTCGCAGGTAGACCTCCAGCTCCTCCTCCAGACACCCTTGCAGGAGCCGTTTGAGGAGATGGCGGGTCCACACGGTGAGATCCTCCCGGAAAACGCCCTTGACCTGGCGCCAGCGCTGGGCTATGGTCCGCTCCGAGAAGTCCACTTCTCGCATTGGGTGTATCCTCCTTTCGTGGTTAGCGTCCCGAGGGAGCATACACCCTTTGTCTTTCAGCGGAGAAATTTACACAACGATTGATACACTACCCATCTAGTTAAGAGGGTTGGAAGAGGAGGGGCCATGGTGTATACTTGGCGCAAATACTTGGGAATGTCGGGGGGGGAGTATGGCCCGTGGAAAGAGACTTCCCGTGGTCGGATCTTGCGGAACCCAGCTATACCGCAAGCCAGAGTGGCTGAAGGTCCGGGCCCCTGGCGGCCACCACTTCATGCGTGTCAAGGGACTGCTACGGACACTCAACCTTCACACGGTCTGCGAAGAGGCCCACTGTCCGAACATCGGTGAGTGCTTCGAGAATCTGACCGCGACCTTCATGATCTTAGGTGACATCTGTACCAGGCGTTGTGGGTTTTGTGCGGTGACCCACGGTCGGCCGACCGGCCTCGATCGGGAGGAACCGCACCGGGTAGCCCATGCGGTAGAGGTATTGGGGCTTGAACATGCGGTGATCACCTCGGTGAACCGCGATGATCTCGCCGACGGGGGGGGGGCCATCTTTGCTGCCACCATCCGTGAGATTCGCGAGACCTCCCCAGGCTGTACGATCGAGGTGCTGATCCCTGATTTCAAGGGAGACTGGCGAGCACTGGAGATCGTCCTGGAAGCGAAACCAGACATCTTAAATCATAACACCGAGACGGTTCCCCGCCTCTACCGGATGGCGCGACCGGGGGCCAAATATGAACGGTCGCTCGAGCTGTTGGAGCGGGCCAAGCACTTCGACACCACCATGCTCACCAAGTCGGGGCTCATGGTCGGGTTGGGCGAAGAGCGGGAGGAGCTTCTGGCCACGATGCGGGACCTGGTCCGGATGGGCTGCGACATCCTCACGCTGGGTCAGTACCTCCGGCCGAGCATGAATCA
>JBHIBR010000393.1:0-2175 GCA_046759145.1 Nitrospinota bacterium
AACTCCCGGATGCAGCGAAATCCCCGGATGGGAAGTTCCTTGATGCTCCCCGCCCGGAGGTCCTCCTCGACCGCAAGGCGCGAGACGATGGAGGCACCCACGCGGGCCTTGACGGCGTTGCGCACCGCCAGGGCGTCGCCCATCTCCGCCGCCACCCGGCAGCGGGCCAGGTTCAGCCCCAGGGCCTTGAGCTTCTCTTCCGCCGCCGCGCGGGTGCCCGAGCCGCTCTCCCGCACGATGAGGGGGATCCCCTCGAGCGCCCCCACGCTGATGGAGCTCCGAGCCGCCAGGGGATGATCCCGGCAGACGACGAGGATGAGCTCGTCGTGGCCGAAGGGTCGGAAAAGCAGGCGCGGGTCTTTGGTCCTCGCCCCCGCCATGCCCATCTCGTAGCGGCCCTCCTTCACCCCCTCGATGACCTTCTGGGAGTCCAGCACGGTGAGGCTCACCCGCACGTCGGGATAAAGCTCCTTGAAGCGCCCGATGTGGGGGGGGAGGAGGGTGCCCCCAGGGATGGTGCTCGCGGCGATGAGGAGCTCCCCGTGGATGACCCCCAGGAACCCCTCCAGGGCCTGAACGGCCTCCTCGCGGGCCTTGAGGACCCGCCTGGCGTGCTCGTAGAGGAGCCGCCCCGCCCGGGTGGGCTGGACCTCCCGGCCCAGGCGGTCGAAGAGGCGCGTGTTGAGGAAGCGCTCGAGGCTCTGGACGTGGCCGCTGACCGTGGGCTGGGTGAGGTGGAGCGCCCGCGCGGCCCGCGAGAAGCTCTTCAGCTCGCTCACCTTGCAGAAAACCTCGAGCTGACGGATGTCCATCGGGGGTTCCTCTCCGGGCCAAGGGGAAAGACCTGCGATAGGTAACTCCGCTCTCTCACATTTTGATTATAGGATTTTCCTTTCGAAATCAAGCCCCTACCGCCTCGCCAGCCTTGACGGAGCTGGCCGCTTTTTGCTCTATTCGCACTGGTTTCGCGTCTTTGTCCGGGCGCGCTCGGGAGCCCTCTCCTCCTCGGGAGGGGGGGAGACGGCCTCGGGATTGCCCCTGTGGGAGCGCGGGAGGGATGGAGGAGCGATGAGACCCATCCGGGTGCTCGTGGCGGACGGCGAGACCTCGGGCCCCTTCTGGGGGAGGGTGCGGCGGCTCGCCGATACGCGCCGCTTCGAGCTCCTCGCCCCCGAGGGGGAGGGGGAGGAAGAGCTGGCCGCCCTCGCCCGGGAGGCGGAGGCCATCCTGGTCTACAAGCGGCCCCTGCGGGGGGAGGTCATCGGGGGCGCGCGCAATTGCCGCCTCATCCAGAAGTTCGGCGTGAACTGCAAAAACATCGACCTCGCCGCAGCCCGGCGGGCGGGCATCCCGGTGGAGACGCTGTCCCTGATGCGGAACGCGACGGTGGCCGAGCAGGCGATGGCCCTCCTCCTTGCTTGCATCCGGAAGCTCCTGCCGGGCCACCGGGCAGTTGCGGAGGGGCTCTACCGGGAGCGGGGCCTCACCCCCCGGCCCACGGCCCAGTGGTCCTTCGCGGGCGACTGGGCCGGGCTGGGCGCGGGGGAGCTCTTCGGGAAGACGGCCGGTATCATTGCCCTCGGCGACATCGGCCAGGCGCTCGCCCGGCGGTGCCGGGCCTTCGAGATGGAGGTCATATATCACCAGCGGACCCCCCTCCCCCCCGAACAGGAGCGGGCGCTGGGGGTCCGCTACTGCGGCAAGGAGGAGCTCCTCCGGGCGTCGGACGCCCTCCTCCTGGTGGTCCCCCACACCCCCGAGACCGAGGGCCTCATCGGCGCGGCCGAGCTCTCTCTCATGAAGCCGACCGCCTTCCTGGTCAACTGCGCTCGCGGCGCGGTGGTGGACGAGGATGCCCTCGCCGCCGCCCTCCGGGCGGGGCGCCTGGCGGGTGCGGGTTTGGACGTCTTCCGCTGGGAGCCGCTGCCGGCGGATAGCCCTCTGCTTTCGGCCCCGAACCTCGTGCTTTCCCCTCACGTGGGCGGGGGCTCTGGCTCCTCCTGGGGGCGGGACATCCCCGCGGCCTTCGAGAATATCGCCCGCTGCCTGGGGCAGCAGGACGCCTGAACCGGGCCTGCGGGGGAGCGCTCCCGGGGGGTGAGAGGAGGCGGCCCGCAGGGTGTCGTTCGGGGGGAGGTCGCTGGCCCCTGAAGGAGCGCGAAAGGCATGAGGGCA
>JBHIBR010000394.1:0-2155 GCA_046759145.1 Nitrospinota bacterium
CGCGGACCAGGTGCTCCTCCCCATCCACCGTCACCCGCAGCAGGCCCGCCTCGCTCTCCGGCGCCACCTCCACCTCGTGGCTGCGGCCCCCGAGGGTGATTCGAAACCGTCGCGCCAAGTTCCCCTTTCTCCGTCGCTCGGGCGAGTGGAAATCCCCCGGTCGGTCTAGCGCCGCCGCTCGAAGGGGGCGGGCAGCCGGCCCTGCCGGACCCACTGCGCCCCGCCCTCGCGGCGCACGGGGAGGGTGAAGATGGCTGGCCTCCCCCCCTCGAGGTAATGGGCCACGGCGGCGGCGACCACGAGGCGGAGATGGTCACCGGCCGGGCGCTCTTCCCTTCCGGCGGGGAGGGGCTCCTCCACGGGGGTGAAGAGGCGGTTCAGCGCCAGGATGACCCCCATGAGGAAGGCCAGGCTTGCGTAGACCACCCCCATGCCGAGGAGGGTGAGCGTGATTGCCTCCTGCCAGAGGCCCATCGAAGGTGCCTCCCTCGTCCCTCAGAGGGGCGGGTTCCCGTGCTTCTTGGCCGGGCGCGACTCCCGCTTGCGGGCTACGGTCTCCAGCGCCCGGAGCAGCTCCCGCCTCGTGTGGCGGGGTTCGATGACCGCGTCCACGAACCCGAGCGCCGCGGCGTGGTAGGGGCGGGCGAATTTCTCCCGGAACTCGGCGATCTTCTCCGCCCGCTTGGCCTCGGGGTCGGGGGCCTCGGCGATCTCGCGGCGGAAGATGATGTTGGCCGCCCCCTCGGGTCCCATGACGGCGATCTCGGCGGTGGGATAGGCCAGGATGCGGTCGAAGCCCATGTCCGGGCTGCACATGCAAACGTAGGCCCCCCCGTACGCCTTCCGCAGGATGAGGACCACCTTGGGGACGGTGGCTTCGCTGTAAGCGTAGAGCATCTTCGCCCCGTGGCGGATGATCCCCCCGTACTCCTGCTGGGTGCCCGGCATGTAGCCGGGCACGTCCACGAAGTTGACGAGGGGGAAGTTGAAGGCGTCGCAGAAGCGGATGAAGCGCGCCGCCTTGTCCGAGCTGTCGATGTCCAGCACCCCCGCGAGCACGCTGGGCTGGTTGGCCACAATCCCGACGGCCCTGCCGCCGAGGCGGGCGAAGCCGACAACGATGCTCTGCGCGAAGCCGGCGTGCACCTCCAGGAAGTCCCCGTGGTCCACGGCACGGCGGATGACCTCCCGCACGTCGTATCCCTCGGCCGGCCGGACGGGGACAACCTCCTCGAGCTCCTCGTCCGTCTCGGGGGGGAACTCCGAGGGATCGGCAAGGGGCGGGTCCTCCGTGTTGTTGCTGGGGAGGAAGGAGAGGAGCTTGCGGATGAGGGCGAAGCATTCTTCCTCGTCGCGGCAGACGAAGTGCGCCACACCGCTCGTCGCCCCGTGGACCGTCGCCCCGCCCAGCTCTTCGAGGGTCACCTCCTCGCCCGTGACGGCCTTGATGACGTCGGGGCCCGTCACGAACATCTTGCTCATCCCCTCCACCATGAAGACGAAATCGGTGAGGCCGGGGGAGTAGACGGCCCCCCCCGCGCAGGGCCCCAGGATCACCGAGACCTGGGGGATGACGCCCGAGGCGAGGGTGTTGCGGAAGAAGATCTTGCCGTAGCCGTTGAGGGGAGGGACCCCCTCATGGATGCGGGCGCCTCCGGAGTCGTTGATGAGGACGACGGGCGAGCCGCTCTTGAGGGCGAGGTCCTGGATGTGGGCGATCTTGTCGGCGTGCATCTCGCCCAGGGAGCCGCCGATGACGGTGAAGTCCTGGCTGGCGACGAAGACGAGGTTCCCATCCACCTTCCCGGACCCCGTCACCACCCCGTCGCCCGGATGACGGCGCCGGTCCATGCCGAAATCGGTGCACCGGGTGGTGACAAAGAGGTCCACCTCGGAGAAAGTGCCGGGATCGAGCAGGAGGTCGTGGCGCTCGCGGGCGGTGAGCTTGCCCTGTTCGCGCTGGCGGGCCAGGGCCTCCGGCCCGCCCCCGGAGTGGGCCTGCTGGACCCTCTCCCGCAACTCCTGGAGGAGGGGTTGCATAGGGGACTTAGTTTTGAGAGGAGTGGACATGATTCTAGCCCTCAGAAGGGATCAGTGCATAAAGTATATCACATACATTAAACCCTCCTCCCTCTCCCTGTCAAGGAAAAAATCG
>JBHIBR010000395.1:0-2151 GCA_046759145.1 Nitrospinota bacterium
CCGCAACATCGGCATCATGGCCCACATCGATGCCGGCAAGACCACGACCACCGAGCGCATCCTCTACTATACGGGACGCACCCACCGGATGGGCGAGGTGGACGAGGGTCAGGCCACCATGGACTGGATGGCCCAGGAGCAGGAGCGGGGCATCACCATCACCTCGGCGGCCACCACCTGCCATTGGGAAGGTCATCAAATCAACATCATCGATACCCCCGGGCACGTGGACTTCACCGCCGAGGTGGAGCGCAGCCTGCGCGTGCTCGACGGCGCCGTGGCCATCTTCTGCGGCGTGGGAGGAGTGGAGCCGCAGAGCGAGACGGTGTGGAGGCAGGCCGACAAGTACGGAGTCCCGCGGGTGGTGTTCGTGAACAAGCTGGACCGCACCGGCTCGGATTTCTTCTGGGTGGTGGAGCAGATCGAAAAGCGCCTGGGGGCACACCCCGCCGTGGTCCAGCTCCCCCTGGGGCGGGAGGAGGACTTCCGGGGCGTCATCGACCTAGTGCGCTCGCGCGCGGTCGTTTACCACGACGAGAGCCTGGGGGCTACCTTCGAGGAGGGGCCCATCCCGGAGGAATGGGCCGCCGAGGCGGCCCGCTGGCGGGAGAAGCTGGTCGAGGCGGTGGCCGACTGCGACGACTCGGTGATGGAGCGTTACCTGACCGGGGCGGAGATCCCCCCCGAAACCCTCCTGGCGGCGCTGCGCAAGGCCACCATCGCCAACCAGCTCGTCCCCGTGCTCTGCGGGGCGGCCTTCAAGAACAAGGGGGTCCAGCCGCTTCTGGATGCCATCGTGGACTTCCTCCCCTCGCCCCTGGACGTGCCCCCGGTGGAGGGCTTCGGGCCGGGGGGGGAGGGGAAGGAGGTCGAGCGCCGGGGGCCTTCGGAGGGGGAGCCCTTCAGCGCCCTCGCCTTCAAGCTGATGATGGACCCCTACATGGGACAGCTCACCTTCCTCCGCGTCTACTCCGGGGCGGCGGCCTCGAGCCAGAGCGTGGTGAACCCCTCCAAGGGCGCGCAGGAGCGCTTCGGCCGTATACTGCGGATGCACGCCAACAAGCGGCAAGAGGTCGGGGAGGCGCGGGCGGGGGACATTGTGGCCGCGGTGGGCCTCAAGGAGACCTCCACAGGGGACACCCTTTGCGCCCGCGAAGCGCCCATCGTCCTTGAAGCCATCCAGTTCCCCGAGCCCGTCATCTCCGTGGCGGTGGAGGCCAAGACCAAGGCGGACCAGGAGAAGCTCTCCCTCGCCCTCCAGAGGCTGGCCCGGGAGGACCCTACCTTCCGGGTGCGGAACGACCCGGACACGGGCCAGACCCTCATCGCGGGGATGGGGGAGCTGCACCTGGAGGTCGCCGTGGACCGCATCCTGCGCGAACACAAGGTAGGGGCCTCGGTGAGCAGCCCTCAGGTGGCCTACCGGGAGACCCTCCGGGGACTGGCCGAGGCGGAGGGCCGCTACGTCCGTCAGACCGGGGGGAGGGGCCAGTACGGGCACGTCCGCCTCCGGGTGGCCCCGGGCGTGGCCGGGAGCGGACTCACTTTCGAGAACGCCGTGGTGGGAGGGGCGGTGCCCAAGGAATTCATCCCCGTCGTCCGCCAGGGGGTGCAGGAGGCCATGGAGGAGGGAGTGCTGGCGGGCTACCGCGTGGTAGGCGTTCAGGTGACCCTCTTTGACGGCTCCTACCACCCGGTGGATTCCTCGGAGCTGGCCTTCAAGATCGCGGGCTCGCTTGCCTTCAAGGCGGCCGCCCTCAAGGCGTCGCCCGTCCTCCTCGAGCCCGTGGTGGAGGTGGAGGTGGTGGTGCCCGAGGAATACCTGGGCGACGTCATGGGAGACCTGAGCGCCCGGCGGGGGAAGATCCGCGGGATGTCCCGGCGGGCGGGGGCCCAGGTGGTGACGGCCTTTGTCCCCCTGGCCACCATGTTTGGCTATGCCACCGAGCTCCGCTCCATCACCCAGGGGCGGGGCACCTACACCATGCAGTTCTGTCGCTACGAGGAGGTCCCCTTCGCCTTGGCCGAGGAGCTGATGGCCCAGGGGAAGGGAGCAGCCGTATCGCGCTAGGCGGGGGCCGGCGCGCGCAGAGAGAGGGGAGCCATGGGGAAGGCGAAGTTTGAGCGTCGCAAGCCGCACGTCAATGTGGG
>JBHIBR010000396.1:0-2150 GCA_046759145.1 Nitrospinota bacterium
CGCCCAGGGCCACGCCGGCGGCCATCAACCCGCCACCCAGGGCGCGGGCAGGGGTTAAACCCTCTCCCAGCACGCCCCAGGCCAGGAGGCTCGCCAGAACGGGTTCGCCCACCACCGCCAGCGCCACCGCCGGGGAGGCAAGATGCCGCAGGGCCCAGTTCAAGGCCGAGTGCCCCAGGAGAGTGGGCCCGAGGGCGAGCAGGAAGAGGAACAAAAATGTCTGCCCCGGGTAGGGCGCGAGGGAGAGGCCCTGCCAGGCGGTCAGGAGGAAGAGGACGAGGGCAGCCCCCCCGTAGGCGAAGAAACCGTAGGGGAAGAGGGCGACTTTCGGTCGGAGCCTCCGCCCGACGAGGAGATAGCCCGCCATCATCAAGGCCCCCCCGAGGGCGAGGCCGTTGCCATAGAGGCGCGATCCGCTCTCCCCCCAATCCCCCCACGCCGTAACCGCGCCCCCGACTGTCGTGAGGCCCACGGCGAAGATCAGCGGGCGCCCCACCTTCTCCCCGAAGAGCCAGCGCGCGGCGAAGGCCACCCACAGGGGGTGCGTGGTCACGAAGAAGACCGAGCTTGCGACCGAGGTGTGGAAGAGGGAGCTGACCCAGAGCGCAAAGTGCAGCCCGAGAAACAGCCCCGCTAGAAGCAGGCCCGGCCCGAAGGACCAAGCCAGGGCGAGTCCCCTTCGGCCCCTGGCCCACGCGAAGCCAGGCGCCAGCAGCAAGGTGGCAAGACCCATCCGGTAGAGTGCGATGACCAGGGGCGGGGCCTCGCAGAGGCGAATCAGGATCGAGGCCCACGAGAGGGCGAAAACCCCTCCGAGCAGGAGCCCCACCGTGAGGGCCCTCCCCGGGGGGGCGAGGCGTTCCGCGGCGAATTCTCGGAAAACGTTCAGAGGCTCTCCCGAAAGCGCAAGGCGGCCCGGGCCAGCCGCACCATCAGGGGGAGCCAGCTGTGACGGTCGCCTCCCGCCCCGTGGACGAAGACGAGCGGGAGTCCGCGGGGCTCAGGGGATGCGCACTGAGCGTAGGCGAGCTGCCTCCCGCCCGCACTCACCTTCCGCGAGCGGATTGCCATGTCCGGCGGTGGGGCAAAGTGCCACTCAGACGGTTCGGTCGATGAGAGTCTTGAGGTCTGCCTTGGACTTCACGCCCACCACCTGCTCCGCCACCTCGCCCCCCTTGAAGATGAGTAGGGTGGGGATACCCCGGATGCCGAAGCGCGCGGCGGTCTTGGGGTTCTCGTCCACGTTGAGCTTGCCCACGCGAAGCTTCCCCTTGTACTCGCCCGCGAGCGCCTCGACGGCGGGGGCGACCATCTTGCAGGGAGCGCACCAGTCGGCCCAGAAGTCCACCAGGGTGGGCGTGGTGGAGCCCAGCACCTCGGCATCGAAGTTGTCATCCGTGAAGGTGAGCAAGTTGTCCCCCATCGAAGGGCCTCCCTGTGGAAATTCGGGCTCGGCAGACCGGCGAGGCCGGCCGGGCAATTTTCTTTCGTTTCTCGCGCCCCGGCCCCGATTGCCCCCGCAGGTCGGGGTTCGCGGGCACGAACGGGCGTCAATGCTCGGTGATGATGAACCTCGGCGGAGGTGGGCGCTTGGAAGCATACTTCTCCACCGCGCCCCTCCCCCGGGATAGGCTCTGAATTTCCCCCTGCACCTCCGCAACCCCCTCCCCGAGCGAGCGGAACTCTTTGAGCAGCTCCTCGTGCCTTTTCAACCCCGCCTCGATGTGGGCGAGAGGGTTCTCTGAGCCCACGCCTTCTCTCCACCTTTCCAACAACCGCCCGTCTGCGTAAATTGCGGCTCGGCAGGAAAATTGTCAAGGAGCACCCCCTCGCGCAGAACTGGGCGGCCCCTGAAGGCGGTGTTGGCGCGCCGGCGAGTGCCAAAGGGAAAAGGCGATGGCCCAAGGAGTTGTAAGGAACAGGTATGACGCCGGGGGCGATCGCCCGGAGGTCCGCGCCTGAGCTCGCCCCACCCTACTCCCCGGGAGGCTCCCTCACGTAGACCTCCCGCCGCCTGATGCCGTCCGAGGGGCCCACCAGGCCCTCGCGCTCCATGCGCTCGATCATGCGGGCGGCCCGGTTGTAGCCCACCCGGAGGTGCCGCTGGAGCAGGGAAATGGAGGCCTCACGCGCCCGGGCCACAAGCCGGA
>JBHIBR010000397.1:0-2150 GCA_046759145.1 Nitrospinota bacterium
GCGTGTGTCGGTCTCCCCTTGAGCGGACGTCTTTTGGCCCTCAAGCTAGCACAGGGCCCAGAGGGCGGCAAACCGGCCGCCGGGACGGCGGCGCTACAGATGGCGGCCCGTAGCGCCGGCATCTTGCCGGCTTGGCTCGGCGGGAGGGCCGGACCCAGAACCGAGGGGGAATTCCAGCTTGGGCAAGATAGATAACGACCCGGCCGCGCGGGGTCAGGCTTTGGGCTTTCGCTTCAGGGGAGGATGCAGAGGAGGATCTCGCGCACCGCCTTGGCGGCCACAACCGCGCTCGTCCCGGAGGGGTCGTGGGGTGGGCAGAGCTCCACCACGTCCACCCCGACCAGACGCTCCCCGGTGCCCCGGAGTGCGGCGATGGCGGCAGCCAGTTCCCCAAAACTCACTCCGCCGGGTTCGGGCGTCCCCGTGCCGGGCAAGGAGGCCGGGTCCAGCGCGTCCAGGTCCAGGGTGAGATAGAGGGCTCTCTCCCCCGTCGCGCGGAGCACCTCCTCCACCGCCTCGGCGGAGAGCGGGCGTAGGCTCCCCCAACGCCGGGCCAACTCGAACTCCTCGCGCGTCCCCGAGCGCACGCCGAACTGGAAGAGGCTTCCCTCCCGGAGCCATTCGCTCGCCCGGCGCATGACGGTGGTGTGGGAGAGGCGCTCGCCCAGGTATTCTTCCCGGAGGTCGCAGTGGGCGTCCCACTGGAGGAGAGCCAGGTCGTCGTGGCGGGCCGCGGCCTGCTCGACGAGGGGGAGCGAGATGAGGTGTTCCCCGCCCAGGGCGAAGGGGACCTTGCCCGCCGCGAGCACTTCGGCAGCCGCGCGCCCGATGCGCTCGAGGGCCTCTCCCTTCTCGCCGTGGGGGAGCTCAAGGTCGCCCAGGTCGCAAAGGGCCCTTCCCTCGAGGTCCGCGTCCAGCGCGGGGCTGTAGGTCTCCAGAGAGTCTGAAGCAACCCGGATGGCCCCCGGACCGAACCGCGCGCCGGGCCGGAAGCTCGCCGTGGCGTCGAAGGGGCAGCCGAGGATCACCACCCGCGCCTCCTCGAAGCTCGCCTCCGCTCCGAGGAACCGGGGTCCCTCCCTCATCCCGTCACCTCCCGCACGAAACCGGGGAGCGCGAAGGCAGCCCGGTGCACGACCTCGAGGCGCTGGTAGGGGGTCTTTTCGCTCGCCAGCACCCGCTCCACCCGGAAGGTGAGGGCGCTGTTGGGGGTGTGGCGCTCGGTCAGCCAGAGGTCCACGGCCGCCTCGACGCGCGACCCGCAAGAGGGGGGGTAGGGCGCGCCTTATTCCCAGAGCACCACCCCGGCGAAGGCGGCCCCCACATGCTGCACCCGGTGCTCCACCGCCAGGCTCTTGATCTCCCGCACGGCGAGCTCCCGGAGCTTCATCCCCTCGTAGGCCATGCGCCGGACCACCTCCTCCACCTCCTGGCGGGAGGCCCAGGCGGAGTGCTCCATGATGAGGCCCGCCCGGCTACTGTCCTCGGGGAAGGCGATGGCCACCCCTGCCGCGATGACCTGGCCCGGCTCCTCGCAGGCGATGCGGGCATAGGCGGTGGGGACGATGGCCCCCGGCGGCAGCGCGAAGGGCTCTACCCCGCGGCAGCCGGGGGGGAGGATGCTGGAGAGCTTCACCAGGTTGATGTCGCCCACACCCGCCGCGTGCAGGGCGGCGTCGAAGGCGTTGAGCTCGCTGAAGCCCTCGGCCGCGCCCGCGGCCAGGAAGTAACGGGAAGGGGTGTGGATGATCATGGCCCGTTCACCTCCTTTCCGAGCGGATGCTCACCAGGGGAGAGAGGGGAGCAGCGGGGCGGCCAGAGGCTCCCGCCGGCCTTCCCCCTCCGCCGGCGCCAAGATTCCCCAAGGGACCTCCCGGACCACCACCCGGTCCGCCCTCAGCCCTCTTCGTAGGTGCTCCACCGCCGCGAGGTGGTGTTCAGGCCGGGTGTGGACCGCCAGGTGGCTCTCGGCCACCACTACCACCCCGCTCACCCCGTGGGGGCTGAAGTGGTGGACCACGCTCTGTATCAAGGTGGCCCCGCTGGCCGCGGCGGCCTCCTTCATGTGTCGTTCCACCTGGCCGGGGTCATCCAACACCTCAGCGCAGCAGCCGTAAAACTCCGCCAAGACGTGACGACCGAGCGACCGC
>JBHIBR010000398.1:0-2137 GCA_046759145.1 Nitrospinota bacterium
GGGCGCCGCCCGGGAAGGCGCGGTCCGTCCGGGCCTCCCCCGCCGCCCCCGCCGGGGGTGCTCATGCGGAAGACATCCCCCTTCCGCACCTCCACCCGGGTTTTCCCCGGGAGCCGGATCCGCCTGCCGCTGCGCAGCAGCAGGTTCTCCCCCGGGTTTCCGTCCTCCCCGCCGCAGAGGCCCCAGGGGGGCAATCCCCTGCGCTCGGTCATGAGGGAGAGGGTAGCGTCGCCCAGGAGCTCGATCTCCCGCACGATCCCGCTTCCGCCGCGGAACCTCCCCCGACCGCCCGAGCCCCGCCAGATGCCGTAGCGGCGCACGCGAAAGGGAAAGGCGTGTTCGAGGGCCTCGATGGGGGTGTTCATGGTGTTGGTGAGGTGGGTGTGGATGGCGTCCTCGCCCTCCCCGCGCGGGCTCGCGCCCATCCCCCCTCCCACCGTCTCGTAGTAGGTGTAGGGCTCCCCCGTCCGGGGGTCGAGGCCGCCCAGGGAGAGGTTGTTCATGGAGCCGCAGCTCGCGGCGGGGACCCGCCCGGGAAGGGCCTTCGCGAAGGCGCCGAGGATGGCGTCCACCATCCGCTGGCTCGTCTCCACGTTCCCCCCGGCCACGGCGGCCGGGAAGCGGGAGTTGACCACCGTGCCGGGAGGGGCGACCACCGTCACCGGGTCCATCACGCCCGCGTTCACAGGGATGTCGTAGTCCACGAGCGCCCGCACCACGTAGTTCACCGCCGTGAGGGCGATGGATTCCACCGCGTTCACACTCCCCCGCGTCTGGGGGGCGCTCCCGGTGTAGTCCACCGTCAATGTATCCCCCCGGATGGTGAGCTTCACGCGGATGGGCACGGGGCCCTCGCCCACCCCGTCGTCGTCCATGTAGTCGGTGAACTCATAGACGCCGTCGGGCATGGCGCGGATGGCCGCCCGGGTCATCTCCTCCGCGTGGGTCTGAAGGGCGCGGGTGTAGAAGAGGGTCTCTCGCAGGCCGCAGCGGGCGACCACCTCGAGGAGGCGTTTTTCCCCCGTCCGGTTCGCCGCGAGCTGGGCTGTGAGGTCCCCTTCCCGCTCCCGGGGGGTGCGCACATTGGCGAGGATGAGGGAGAGGACGTCCCGGTCGAGGGTTCCCCTTTTCACGAGCTTGAGGGGGGGGATGAGGATGCCGTCCTGGAAGATCTCCGTCGTGACGCTCATGGAGCCGGGCGCCATGCCCCCCACGTCGGCGTGGTGGGCGCGGTTCGCCACATAGAAGCTCGGCTTCCGGGCACCCCCTCGGGGCGGGAAGACGGGGGAGACAAGGGTGATGTCGGGCAGGTGGTTCCCGCCCCGGAAGGGATCGTTGAGGACTGCCGCGTCGCCCGGGCCGAGGGGAAGGCGCTCGATGACCGCCCGCACCGAGAGCGGCATCGAGCCCAGGTGGGCCGGGATGTGGGCCGCCTGGGCGGCGAGCCTCCCCTCCCCATCGAAGAGGGCGCAGGAGAAATCGCGCCTCTCTTTGATGTTGGGGCTGTAGGAGGAACGGCAGAGAGCCACCCCCATCTCCTCCGCGATGGCGAAGAGGAGGTGTCGGAAGACCTCGAGGCGCACGGGGTCGAACCTCCCCCGCGTGCGATCCAGGCGGCCGGACCCCCGGGAGCCCCCCTTGGCAACTGAGCTTCTTGGAGAGCGGGCCATTTTACCGCCCTCTCCTCTTCTGCGCCGGCTCCAGGAGGAGGTTCCCGAGAGCGTCCACCCGGCAGCGCCAGCCCGGGGGAAGGAAAGAGGTCCCGCTGAACTCGGCGATGAGAGAGGGCCCCTCGAAGCGGTCTCCCGCCCGCAGGCGGGCCCGGTCGTAGAGGGAGCCGCGCATCTTCTTGCCCCCGAACACGATGGCGGGGCGGCCGACGAGGGCCCCGCTTCCGTCCTTTCCTCCCCCGCGGATGGGCTCGGGCGGGGGCTTCTCCGTCTCCCCCACCGCGCGCACCCGGGCGTTCACCACCTCGACCGCCCTCCCCGGGTCGGCGTAACCGTACGCGAGGTCGTGGAGCTCGTGGAACCTCTTCCGGAGGGCCGCTGCCTCGAGCCCCCTCCCATCGGCCGGCACGTGGAGTTCGTAGGACTGGCCTGCGTAGCGCAGGTCGAGCCCCCGGACGATGCGGACC
>JBHIBR010000399.1:0-2123 GCA_046759145.1 Nitrospinota bacterium
AGGCGGTTCGCTTTCAGAACGCGAAAGAGCTCGAACGGGACATCCGGAAGCATCTCCCCGAGCGTCTCCGGCATATCGCGTTCCGCGTGGATCTCGCTGCCCAGGACACCCGCCCCGTGAATCCCCTGGCGGAGGGGAGCAAGCGGATCCACATCTACAACCCCTCGACGGGGGAGGTGTCTCCTTCCCCGTTGCGTGACCTGCTTAAGAACATTCCCCCCAAGGTGGCCCACTGCCGGGTCTTCGCCTTGAGCCATGTCTACGACCGGCAGCTCTCGGAAGCCACGGAGAGGGCATTGAATGTCGCCGGGGAGGAGTTCGTCTCGACCAATATCTAGAAGAAGCCGCCGCCCGAAACCCTCGCCTTTCGACGAGCTGGTTCTCCAGGTCCTCGCGTTTCGGGACCGGCGGGACTGGCGCCAATTTCACAATCCGAAGGATTTGTCCATTTCGATCAGCCTGGAGGCGGCGGAGCTCCTGGAACTGTTTCAATGGAAGGGCCCCGAAGAGGTGAGGGCGCTCGTGGCGGACCCGCAGGGGCACCGGCAGGTGAGCTGGGAAATGGCCGATATCCTCATCCTGTTGATCTCTCTCGCGGATATCCTCGGAGTGGACCTGATCAAGGCCGCGCGTGAAAAGCTTGAAGAGAATGACCGCAAGTATCCGGTTGCCCGGGCGCGCGGAAGCGCCCGGAAGTACCGAGACCTCTAGAGCAGGATCACAGGCTGGCCGACGACCGACAACCGTTATCCGATGAACCAGTTCATGGTTCATGGTTCATAGAAACAACCCAGATTCCCATTCTTAAACCATCAACCATGAACCCTGAACCGTGAACCGGCTCGTCGGTCATCGGTGACCGGTTATGGGGGTATTGGGGCATGGGATCTGGAGGGGCGCGGGGGCAGGGGGGTCGGCGGCTTCGGATAGCCCTTGTGCTCTTGATTGTGGGAGGCTGCTCCCCGCAGCCGGCAGACCTCGAAGCTCGGGTGGAGGCGTTGGTTGAGGAGGGAACGCCGGAGGCGGCACTGGCGTTGCTGGAGCGGCGTCTTGACCAGGATCCCCACGATAGCGCGGCGCGGCTCCTCAAGGTGAAACTGCTGGTCCACCTCCAGGCGGTGGATGAGGCCCTTCGAGGATATCAAGAGCTTTGGCAGGTCGAGCGGGATCGCCATGCCGAGCTGTTGGGGCGTATTCTGAACGCCTACCTCCGGGAAGAGATTGTGGCGGGTGGGGCCACCCGCGTGCGTGCGGCTCCCCTCGTGGCTGCCCTGAGAGACCCCGCACTCCTTCCTCTGCTGTATGAGCTGGCCTCGGAGGGGGATCCGGCGGCCCGGGTGGTCGCCATCCGTGCCCTGGGCCGGCTCAGCCCGGCTCCCGCCGTCTCGTTTCTTATCACGCTTCTCGAGGATCCGGATCCGTATGCCCGGGCCCAAGCCGCCAGGAGATTAGGTCGGCTGAGGGCGAATGGCGCCCAGGCGAGCCTCGCCCCGCTCCTCGAGGATGAGCGGGAGATGGTTCGCATGGCCGCGGCTGAGGGCCTGGCCCGATTGGGGGACCGGCATGCTCTTCCCGTGCTGCTCCAGGGCCTGAAGTCTCCGCAGACCCCTATTCGGATGCAAGCGGCCGAGGCGTTAGGCGTGCTGGGAAAGCGGGAGGTGGCTCCGGCGCTTCGAGAGACCCTCAACGATGCGGATGGGTATGTGCGGCTTTACGGGGCCGAGGCCCTGGCTCGATTAGGCGAGTCGGCGGGGCAGACCGTCCTGCGCCGTGCGCTCGATGATCCTTCCCTTTCCGTCCGCCTGTACGCCGCCGAGGCGCTCGCCAATCTCCACGACGAGGCCCCGCGTCCCTCCCTTCACCGGGTCGTGGGGGACCGGTCGTTGGCAAAAGGGGTGCGGCTCTACGCTGCATGGATTCTCGGCCGCTTGGAAGATCCCTCAGGGGTCCGCTCCATCCGAGACCTGCTCCAAGATGCCGACCCCTATGTCCGCGTCCGGGCTGCCTGGACCCTGGGAGAGATTGGGGACAGAGAGGCCTCGCCCCTTCTCCGAGCCGCGCTCCAGGATCGGGAACGGGCGGTGCGGATCCACGCCGCCTGGGCCCTTGTCCGGCTCTTTCGA
>JBHIBR010000400.1:0-2123 GCA_046759145.1 Nitrospinota bacterium
GGAGCGCCCCCCGGATGAAGCTCGACTACACCCGCGCCATGCTCCGGGCGGCGCTCGACGGGGAGCTGGAGGGCGCCTCCTACGCCTCCGACCCCGTGTTCGGCATCCAGGTGCCCGAGCGCTGCCCCGGCGTGCCCGGCAAGGTGCTGCGGCCGAGGGAGGCCTGGTCGGATAAGGCGGCCTACGACGCCAAGGCCAGGGAGCTGGCTGCCGCCTTTGCGAAGAATTTTTCGGCGAACGGTTTCGACACCTTCAAGAGCCAGGATTGGGCCGACATTCAGGCCGCCGGGCCCCGGGTCGGCTAGGGGGGGCGCGCAGACGCCCTCCTCTCCTCAGGGCGGCGGGAATGTCCTTCCGTAAGCCGGGCCCCTCACGACCTCCCCATGGCCAGGCCGAGGTAGACGATCAAAAGCGCCAGGGCCAGGTTCACCCGGTTGACCCGCTCGAGGAGGCGGAGCCGCCGCTGATCCTCCCCGGGATTCCCACCAGCCCCGTCCCCGCCCGGGCGCGCCCGCGTAAGGCGCAGCCCCAGGCCGAAGAACTGGAAGCTGCTCGTCATCACCAGGACGAAGACGAGGGCCAGCTTCAGCCCCAGCACGGCGAACAGTTGGGCGAAGGCGGGGCCCATGACGCCCTTGAGCCGCGTGAGGTAGAAGGCCCCTGTGAGGATCAGGAGCCCCAGGAAGGTCAGGCTCAGGGGGTGGTAGATCCGGATGATGTGGAGGATGACCGGGTAGGACTGCCCCGGCGGGAGTCGGCTCCGCAGAAAGGGAAGGAGGATGGTGAAGAAAGCTGTGGCCCCCACGTAGAGGGCCACCACCACTACGTGGACGTACAGGAGCCAGAAGTACTGGGCGCTCATGGGTCGCGCTGGGACAGAGCCGGGGGATTCGCTCCGCTGCCTCCTGCCGGCCGATGGGTCCGGGGCAGGGAGCGGAGCGCCCGCTCTTCGGCGCCCCCCATCAGCGGTTCGAGACCAACACCCCGCCGCTCGCCCAGTCGTCGCGTCCCACCTCGATGAAGACGACGGTGCAGATCTCCCTCCTGGCCCCCGCGTGGGTGACCATCGCATCGGTGATGGCCTCGGCGAGCTTCTCTTTCTGTTCTTTGGTGCGGCCGCTGATCATCGTCACGTGGGCCACGGGCATGGCTTCCCTCCTCCAGCGTGGGCACAAGCGGAACTTCCCGCCTCATCCCGGTCGTAAAGGGGAATGCTTCAACGGGAGCCCCCCGTCGGCGCCCCCTCGCTCCTCCAGGGGCATTCCTAGCGCCGGTAGAACGGCAGGGCCGTCACGCGCGCCGGCCTGCTCCCGCCGTCGATTTGCACGGTGACCTCGCTCCCCGGCTCCATGAAGTCGCGGTGGAGGTAGCCCAGCGCAATCACCCGGCCCAGGGCGGGGGAGCGGGCGGCGCTGGTGAGCTCTCCCACCTCTTTCCCCCTGCCCAGCACCTTGCTGCGCGGAGGGGGAGCCTCCTCTCCCTCCAGGGTGAGTCCCACCAGCCCGCGGTTCACCTGGCCCAGGTACTTGATCTTGGCCACCACCTCCTGGCCGACGTAGCAGCCCTTGGTGAAGCTGATGGCCCGCTCTTCGAGCCCCGCCTGCATGGGGTTGACCCGCTCATCCATGTCCACCCCGAAGAGGGGCACTCCCGCCTCGAGGCGGAGCACGTCGAGGGCGACGAGCCCCACGGGCGAGGCGCCCGCCCCCCGCAATGCCGCCCAAAGGGCCGGGAGGGCGGCCGGTTCGGCGAAGAGGTCGAGACCCTCCTCCCCCGTGTAGGAGCGGCGGGCGGCGAGGGCTCGCACCCCCCCGAGCTCCACCTCCCGGTGGCCATATTCCGGGAGGTCGGAGGGGGAAGGGGCCGACCGGCCGGCCACTTTCCAGCACTCCGGGCCGTGGAGCCCCAGGAGGCCCAGGCTCTCGGTAAGGTCCTCGAGCGTCACATCCTCCATGATGATGTAGTGGTCGAGCGCCTTTATCAGGCGCGGGACGTGCCCGGGCGCCACCTCTGAGAGGACATGGTCCGGCCGGCGGTAGAGCGCGAGGTCTGCCACGATCTTCCCCAGACGGGTGAGGAAGGTGGCGTAGGTGCCCTCTCCCTCCTTGAGGGAGGCCACATCG
>JBHIBR010000401.1:0-2122 GCA_046759145.1 Nitrospinota bacterium
GGCTGGAAACCGCCTTCCCCTGAAGGAGTTCCTCCACATCCCGAGCACATAGCGCACTCTCCGCCGAGCCCCCTCGCGGCGGCCCATCGGATAGTACCCCCAACAACATGCGCATCAACACGTGCCATCGGAGCGACCCACCAAACCGGGTACCCTTTGCGGGAAAGCATCATCACACCCCATGCCCCCGTTCTTCTCCCCATAAGACGTCCGAGGGACCGGATTTCTTTCTCCGGTCCCGCAATTTGGTGACGCTCCTTAAACCGCCGATCCTTTCAATCGGGCACCTCAAATTCTACGAGGGGACCGTACTGTTGTCCACCAAAAGTGTCTGAGTCCTCCAGGTCCCCCGAGAAGATGGGCCTCGGGATGCTGACTTTGATGGCCAGGGCGGCGTCGTGGTTCACGAGGAGGACATCCTCTTTCGGAATGTTGTAGAGCTTGCTAAACACCTCCCTGTCCACCACTCCGGAGTCTCGCACCCGCCGGTAGGTGGCCTCGTCGCTGAACATGATGTCGAAGGTGAGGTTGAAGGGGCCGGCATTTTTGCTCCGGATGAGCCGGGCCAGCTCTCCCAGCTTGGCCAAGGGGGTTCCTCCTTCTAGACTTCCACCAGCTCCAGGGGGAACATCTCGCAGGGGTCGTCGGGTTCCACCACGTGGTTGAGGTTGAAGCGGTAGACCAACCCCTTCTCCACCTCGGGCGGGGCGAAGGGGAAGGCCAGGGCGCTGATGAGCCCGTGCCATTCGGGCACCGGGTGGTGGATCGCCAGGTGGCCGAGGGTGGCGGCGATGTCGTTGGCGAGCTGCTGCTCGGGCGCGGTGACCTCGAAGAGGAGGCAGAGCTCGTGGGCCAACTGCCGGGCGAGGGGCTCCATGGGGCCCATGGTGCCGTCCTTGCCGTAGGCGCGGATGACGAGGGTGTAGTCCTCCTGGGAGACCTTTTCGCCAAAGATGTGATCCACCCGCTCCTGGAGGCGGTCCCGGAGCGTGGCAAGCCAGCGGTCCACCTGGCGGACGATGATGGGGTCGCGGATGCTGCCGATGATGATGGTCTGGTAGCCCGCCTTCTCGGCCCCCTCGAGCTTGACCGTGTACCTCTCGGCCGGTTGGAAACGGGAGCCCGTCACCCGCACCGTCCGCACCGTCTCGGCCTCGTAGCGCGCCTCCGAGGCGTCCAGGACGCCCCCGGGCTCCACGATGTGGAAGGGGTCGGCGTTCTCGTAAAGGGTGTGGGAGGCCACGCTCTGCGGGGTGCAACACAGCCGCGGGTCCAGGGGCTCGATGAGGAAGTGCTCATCGCGGAGGATGGCCATCACGGAATCGGGAGAGCGCCGCTGGGTCACGCATGCGGTGCCACACTCCAGCACCTTGGCGGCGTGCCAGGCGACCCCCGGGTGGGCGCCCATCCGGACGGGGAGGGCGGCGAAGATGGAAGTGTCGCTCGAGCGGCCGGCCAGCACCACCTCCGCCCCCTCATCCAGCGCCTTGAGGAAGGGCTCCGTCCCCATCATCCCCACGATGTGCTCGCTGCGGTCGATGAGGGCTTCGCTGATGGGAGGGGCGGGCTTGAGCGGGCGGATGCGCCTCTCGGCGAGCCGACGCTTGAGGTAGGCCTTGTCCTGCTCGGCGCGGATGAGCGCCATCCGGAAATGCAGGCCCTCCTCTCGGGCCACCTCTTCTGCGATGTCGCGCAGCCAGGCGAGTCCAATGTCCGTCCCCCCCATGCCGGCCGAGCCGATGAGGAGGGGGATGCCCTTTCGCCTCGCCCCCGAGAGCATCGGGCGGAGGTCGCGCTTGGTGGATGCCCGGGAGAATTGGGGTCTCCCGGACCCCAGGGAGGATGGCCCCGCGTCGGTGGACCCGGCGTCGCACCCGATGAAATGGGGGTCCCGGGCGAGGCCGGCCTCCAGGGAGCTCTCCAGGAATCCCGACCCGAGGATGCCCGTGGGGGCCAGCACGCGAATCTCGCCCAACGGTTGCGACCTCCTGGGTCCGGCGCGCCGAGAGCACACCGGCTTTGCCCAAGCCTAGCACAGGCCGGTCGGCGGTCAAGGGACGTGAGCCTCCGCGTGGACAAGGGAAGGCCAGTGGGGTAGATTGGACCCATCGGGAGGTTCCCG
>JBHIBR010000402.1:0-2116 GCA_046759145.1 Nitrospinota bacterium
GTCCGCTACGCCGAGACGGACCAGATGGGGGTGGTCCACCACGCGGTGTACTACGTCTGGTTCGAGCACCTCCGGACCGAGTACTTCCGCGCGCTGGGCATGCCCTACTCCGAGCTCGAGGCCCAGGGGATCTACCTCCCGGTGGTGGAGAGCGGATGCCGCCACAGGGGGGCGGCCCGCTACGACCAGCGGGTGAAGGTCACGGGCCGCATCGCGGCGGTGGAGGGAGCCCGCGTGCGCATCGACTACACGGTGGAGGTGGACGGGAAGGTGGTGGCCGAAGGGTTCACCATCCACGCGCGGGTGGACCGCCTGGGGCGGCCGCGCCGCCTTCCTCCGTTCCTAGGCGAGAAGCTCCGAGGGCTGGGCCCCGGGGGCTGAGGGCGCGCTCAGCCTATGGCCGAAGCGCTTCGAGCGGGACGAGGAAGGTGGGGTGCTGTTTCGGCGATAGCCCCTAGGGGATTTCGGGTTCACATCGTGGTCCAATCCGGGCCATAATGGAGCCACTCCCGCAGGCGCGGTCCGGGAACCCGCAGGAGGCGAGCCCTTCGGCGGAATGACCAATGCTCGGCGCCCCGGGAGGGCTTCCGGGGCCGTGTCGGTGAGAGGGGGAGAAGTCTAGGGCTCGCGCACAGAGCGCGGAAGGGCGGTGCGCGGCGGCGCCTCCGCGGGGTCCGCCCGCTCCAAGAGAAGGAGATCGACCATGTCCCAGGCCCAGCAGTTCATCGAGAGCTTCCTCGCCAAACCTCTCATGGCCCGCATCGCCGTCACGCGCAAGGACGGCCAGCCTTACCAGAAGCCCCTCTGGTACGTATACGAGGACGGGAAGTTTCTCATCAGCACCGGGACCACCGGCATCCACACGCGCTGCCTGCGGCGGGACCCCCGGGTGAGCATCTGCATCGACAACCCCGAGGCCCCCTACCAGGGGGTGATGGTCGAGGGCGTGGCGGAGATCCGGGAGAACATGGGGAAGGACCACGAGCTCATCGGACGCCTGGCGGAGCGCTACCTGGGAAAGGAGATGGGCGCCAAGTACATGCAGGGGCCCATCGCCCAGAAGGAGCGGGTGCGGGTCTACGTCACGCCCCGACGGTGGATCATCTGGGATAACCGCGCCACGCCGCCCATCCCCCCGGGTCCGCCTCGCTAGCGCGGCTCCATCCGTGAAAAGGCTCGGCGCCTCAATCTCCGGGCGAGGGCTGGGCGCCAGGTCCAGGCCGCCCTGACGCCTCAGGCTCGCTCAAAGGGCGGCCCCTCCTCCCCGGAGGGCCAGGTGGCCCGATGCGCTCGCCCCGCGCTCGACGTCTTGGGCATGTGGGCGCGGAGAAGAGGAGAAATCCAATGGCCCGGGTGAAGCTCCTGGAGAAAGACGAGGTGGAGGCTGGCGCCCGGCGCGTGTACGAAGCCCTGGAGAAGCAGTACGGCGTCGTCATCCCCCCGATGAAGGCGCTCGCCCACAGGCCGGAGGTCCTGCGCGCCGTGGCCAACCTCACGGGTCTCCTCCACTCCCCGAGCACCATCGACGCGGGCCTCAAGGAGCTCATCAACCTCCGGGCCTCCCAGCTCAACGGGTGCGAGTACTGCGTCAGGATCCACAGCGCCATGGCCCGCCGCCACAAGGTCCCCCACGAGAAGGTGGACGCCTGCGCTGCGTTCGAGGCGAGCCCTCTCTTCGACGAGCGGGAGAAGGCGGCCCTGGCCTACTGCGAGGAGGCAAGCCGAGAGCGCGTCCCCGTGCGGGAGGAGACCTTCGCGCGGCTCAAGGCGGCCTTCGACGACGGAGAGCTGGTGGAGCTCACCTGCCTCATCGGCCTCATCAACTTCTGGAACCGGTTCATCCTGGCGCTGGGCTTCTGAGGAGGAAAAGGCCGGGAGGGGGTCTTAGAAAGGATGCCGCCATGGGCAAAACCATTGCGGAAAAAATCCTGAGCGCAAAGAGCGGCCGGGAGGTCAAGGCGGGAGAGATCGTGCTGGCCGAGCTCGACTTCATCTACGGGGTGGACTCCATCGGAAGCCTCAACATCCAGCTGTTTCGGGAGATGGGGCAGGGCCGGGCGTTCGACCCCGCGCGCTGCGCCTTCGTCATGGACCACATGGCCCCCGCCCACAACGC
>JBHIBR010000403.1:0-2114 GCA_046759145.1 Nitrospinota bacterium
GTCTACCCGGGTCACGTGAAGACGGTGATGTGGACGCACCCGAGCCACGAGGAGGTCCGCATCCTCAAGGGCACGGGCTTCTCCTATGAGGCCCGGGGCCTCATACTCTCCGACCACGGGCCCACCCACGTGGATGCCCTCAACCACATCAGCACCGCCCCGGATGCCCGGGCCATCATCGACTTCCCCCCTGAGGACTTCCTCACTCCGGGCGTCTGCCTGGACGTGACGGCGCGCCTTTTGGAAAAGTACATCCGCCGACAGGACCTCGAGGAGGCCCTCCGCCGGCACAAGCTCGAGGTCCGAGGGGGCGACACCGTCCTCCTCTGGACGGCCAACTACGAGCGCCACTACGGGCGGAACGGCAACCGCGACTGGCTCTATCGCTACCCCGGCCTCGACCGGGAGGGGACGGAGTTTTTGGCGGATGCGGGCGTCCTCAACATCGGGGTGGACGCACCCAGCATCGACAACTGGCAGGACCCCACCTACCCCGCCCACTCGGTCTGCCGCGACCGGAGTCTCTTGAACACGGAGAACCTCTGCAACCTCGGCTGGGTGGCCGGCCGCCGGTTCATCTACTGCGGCATGCCGCTCCGGATCGTGGACGGCACGGGCTCGCCCATCCGGGCGCTGGCGCTGTTCTCGGGAGCCCTGGGATACCCTTACCAGGGATGAGGGCTGAGCCGCTTGGTTGAGGCAACCTGTCTAGGGGCCCCCTCCTGCCGGGGGTTCCTGCCGCCCCTCAAGAGGAGGATTTTCGTCATGAAGGTGTGGGACCTCACCCAGCCCTGGAGCAACCAGACGCCCCCCTGGCCCTACTTCGAGGACCCGCGGGTAGAAGCGGTCCACCGCTATGGGGACAACGGCCTCTACAGCCTGAAGGTTTCCACCTCCATGCACACCGGCACCCACATGGACTCCCCCCTCCACTTCGGCCCCGGTGCATGGGACATGGCCGAGATCCCCCTTGACCGGCTGATGGGGACGGGGATGGTCATCGACATGAGCAAGAAAGTGAGGCCCCTCATGCTCTTCGGGCCTGACCTCGTCCAGGAGTGCGCCCCCGAGCCCGTGCGCAAGGGCGACATCCTCATCTTCCACTACGGCTGGCACCGCTACAACTGGTGCAGCCCCGAGCGCAACGAGGAGTTCTACTTCTGCCTCCACCCGGGGCCCAACCGGGCGTTCTCCGACTGGATGGTGGAGATGGGCCTCAAGTGGGTGGGCGTGGACTGCGGCGCCTTCGAGCACCCCTTCAACACCGCCATCGGGGGCTACCGCCCCGACCTGGTGCGCAGGTGGGAGAAGGAGATGGGGAAGTCCTACGAAGTGCTCCTGCCCGAGGAGCACCGCCTCTACAACCACAAGCGCACCCTGGGGAACAACCAGATGCACTGCGAGAACGTGGGGGGAGACATCGCGAAGGTGCTGGGAAGGAGGTTCTTCATCGCCGCCTACCCCTGGCGCTTCATCCGGGGGGACGCTTCCATCTGCCGCATCCTGGCCTACGAAGACATCGGCAACACCGACGTCATCGAGGCCATGACGAGCCCGGCGAAGCTCTACCTCTGACTCCGGGGGCTAGGAGGGCCGACGCAGCGGCCTCTCGGCGCTTCGGGCTGTGGGAGCGATTCTTGACCCGTAGGGCTCCTCGGGCTAGGCTGTGACGCACCATGGCCCACCAGCCCAACCGCGTCTGGCACGAGCACACGTGGCTCCTCATCCGGCGGGCGCCCCCGGGGAGATAACCGCTGGAAGGTTACGGCCCTTGGTTTGCCGTGTGGTCTAGGAGGCTAAGCCGTGGAAAAGCAAAAGCTGGGTTGGGCAGTGACGGTCATTGGCATCGTCTTGGCTGTTCTTTCGGCTCTCGCCGATCCGCTGGGGCTTGGGGGTTCCCCGGGAGTTGGTTGGTACCAGATCCTTGGATTCATTGTTGGAATTCTTCTGATCGTGGTTGGCTCGTATTGGCGCGGGAAACCGGGAGGCTCTCGCTGATAGCCTACCGGGGGATGGCCGCTGGTCTTGGCGGTGGTGAGGTCGCGTCATGAACGAAAATCTTGATTTCGATCCCCAGGCCTTCAAGGAGTTCGAACACGCCGGCTGGGAGGAAG
>JBHIBR010000404.1:0-2111 GCA_046759145.1 Nitrospinota bacterium
GACCACGCCCAAGAGTCCGAAGGCCTGGGCGCGCCGCCCTTTGGGAGCGGCCTCGGCGGCCACCACCACGCTCCCCGTGAAGGCGAGGGCGAAGGCGGCCCCCTGGACGAGCCGCAGGAGGGCGAAGAGAGGGAAACGGGAGCCCGGAGCCAGCAAGAACCCGAGGGCGCTTGCGGCCTGCGCGGCAAGGCCCCAGAGGAGCACGCTCCAGCCGCCCCACCTCCGCACACACAGGCCCGCCCCGGGCATGGCGAACAGCGTGGCCAGGTTGGAGGCGGCGGCGAGGGCGCCGATGAGGCTCTCCCCTGCCCCCAGCGAGTCGAAGTAGAGGGGGAGGAGGAGGAAGGTGGAATTGGAGAAGAAAAACGAGAAATAGGCGCCCACCACGCGGGGGAAATCGCCCCGCCAGAAGGAAGAGGCAGGGGCAGGCCTACTGGGTCTCACGGGAGGGCCTATTGCGGGGCCTTCGGGTGCCCCGGGCCACCGCCGCGACCCATATGCAGGCGCAGGAGACGACCATGAAGAAGATGCAGAGCCAGAAGGTGAGGGTGTAGCTCCCCGTCAGGTCGTGCAGAAAACCCCCCAGCCAGGGCCCCAGGGCGCCCCCGAGCCCCAGGGCGATGTTCAGGGTGCCGAAGATGAGACCGAACTGAGGTCCCGCGAAGAAGTCCGCGGCCAGGGCGGAGAAGATCACCCCCCTCCCGCCCAGGCCGAGGCCCAGGAGGATGGCGTAGGCGTAGAGCTTCCAGCTCTCGGATGGGTCTCTCGCCCAGAGCAGGAAGAAGGTGGCGGCGATGATCACGACGTAGCTAATGGTGATGGCGCGCTCCCTTCCCATCCAGTCCGAGGCCACCCCCCAAAGCAACATCCCGAAGGCCCCGATGAGCCCGGCCAGGCCGAACGCCCCCGCGGCGAAGAGAGGGTCGAACCCCACGTCCACGGCGTGGGCGACCTGATGGGCGAACACCGTGAGGAGGGCGAAGGGAGTGAAGAAGCGGTTGGCGAAGAGGGCCCAGAAGTGCACCGTCCGAAGCGCTGCCCCAAGCGTCCACCCCTCGGAGCGCGTAGCGGCGCCGGGGGTTGTAACGCCGGCGCCCTCGCCGACTGGAGGAACTGCCGCCGGGACGGCGGCGCTACGGGCGCGCGGTGCGAGCCGCGGGAGGAGGAAGAAAGCGGTGGAGAGGACCACCACCAGCACCACTAGGGCGAGGGCCCGGTAGGAGGCGCGCCAGCCGAACTGGCCCACCGAGAGCTGTGCCAGGGGCACGAAAATGGAGATGCCCAGCCCTCCGCCCGCGAAGGCAAACCCGTGGGCGAGGCCGCGATGCTCCCGGAACCACTCGGAGAGGAGGGTGACCAGGGGGGTGGTGCTGATGAGGGCCGAGCCCACGCCGAACACGATGCCGAGGTAGAGGTAAAGCTCCCACCTCGCGCTCAGGCGACCCATCAAGAAGAGCCCCGCGGCGGCCAACACGGCGCCGGCGGTCAGGGTGGTCCGAATGCCAAGACGCTGAGCACAGGCGCCCGCCAGGGGCGAGGCGAGGCTGAGGACGAGCTGGTAGAGGGAGTAGGCGCCCGCCGTCGCCGCGCGGCTCCAGCCGAATTCGGCGAGGAGCGAGACGAAGAAGACCGAGAAGGTGTGACGGCTCCCCCGGTCCACGGTGAAACCGAGGAAAGCGGCGCCCATCACTCGCCACCGCTCCCGGCGGGAGCCCGTGCGAGGAGAAGAGAGGGCGGGAGGAGAAGCTTCTTGCTTCATGGGGTCCCGAGCGGGGCGATAGGTCGCCCGTTCCATACAGGAGGCCGCCGGCCTGCCCCTTCAGGGGTCCCCAAGGCGCGGGCGCCTTGGGGGTCTCCCTTAAGGGGCAAACTCGGGCTCGACCGCCTCAGGGAGGAGCCCCGCCCCGTGGGCGCGCCGCAGCAGCTCCCGGACGCCCGCCCGGCCGCGGGGGCCGTAGTCCAGGATGAATTCGTTCACGTACATCCCCACGAAACGGTCCGCCTCCTCCCGGGGGATGCCCCGCGCGAAGCCGAGCGCATAGCCCAGGGCTTCCTCGCGGTGGGCGAGGCCGTAGGCGATGCTCTCCAGCAGCAGGCTCGAAACCTCCCGG
>JBHIBR010000405.1:0-2094 GCA_046759145.1 Nitrospinota bacterium
TGGGGGGAAACCTCTCAAAACCTCTCCCTCCCGCCGGCGCCAGCGGGCTCGATCCTAAATATAGGCGAAGATAAGACGAAAGTCAAGAGAAAAATCGACGCCCCCTGGACTTCCTCCTCCCCCTAGGGGCCAGCTCGAGGCCATCCAGATGGCCTTGCTGGAGGAGTGGAAGGCCGAGCACGGGGAGGAGTAGGGGGGCCCTCACGTCATTCCGCCCTCCCTGTCCTCCTAACGCCCTTCGCTGTCATTCCGAGCGCCAGCGAGGAATCTCGGTTGTCCCCGCGAAGCTGGGCGGGCACTGAGGTTCCTGAAGGACAAGACCCTCCTCCTCGCTCAGGGTGCGTCCCGAGGTCTCATTCCGTGGGCAAGCAACCGAGACCCCTCGGCTTCGCCTCGGGGTGACCACGAAAAGTGCTCGGGGTGACGGCCCGTAGCGCGGCCGTCCCGGCGGCCCCCCCCACCCAACCTCCCCCCACCGGGGGGAGGGAGGAGGGGGGCAATGACAGCCGGCGGGACGCCGGCCCTACAACCCGTGGATGCTCGCCCTAAGGCAGGGGGAAGGTCTTCTCGTAGACGAAGAAGGCGCTCTTGGAGGCGTCCTCGCGGGCTTGTTCGATGAGCTTTCGGACCCGCTCCGGGCGAGGGGCCCTGAGGTATTGCACGAAGAAGCCGTGGTAGAAGTAGTCTGGCTTAACCTCGACGGAGATGCGGAGGCCCTTGCCCCCGACCGGCCGGGCCTGCCTGTACTCCCAGCGGAATGTCCCGCCGGGGGGGATGCGGGTGTCTGAGATTTCAGTGTAGTTGGCAAAATTGATGTCCCGGCTGATCTTCCGCACCTGCCGGGTGCCGGGGAGGGTCTTGCCCTCTCCGTCCACCACCTCGGCGTAGACGAACACGGCGGGCGTGACATAAGTGGGGAAGTAGTGGCCCGCCCCCACATTCTTCATCCGCACCTCGGCCCGCACGAGCTTCCCATCCCCCTTCGCCAGCTCGACCGCCACCGCCACGGCCTGCCTCACCATCTCGGGGTCGTGTATGCCCCGCCAGAGGTGGCGCCGGTCGGGCATATGGCAGCTCTGGCACTGTTTGCCGGCCCGGGGATAGGGGCTCGCCCGCCACTCCTGATAGGTATTCTCGATGGGCTTTCCGTTCACGGCTGTGTTCTGCGGGTGCTGGTGGCAGGGCATGCAGAACTCCGCCCGCTCGAAGAAGGGCGTCCGCTTGGCACCCCCGTGGGGCATCCCGGGGGCGGAGACCAGCGTGCCGTCCCGCTTCGGGGGGCCGTAGCGCCGATGCGCCCGCACGTGGCAAGCGGCGCACATGAGGCCCTCGCCCTCGAGGGAGGGGATGAAGGAGGGGTTCTCGGCCCAATTGGCAAGGGGCCCCTTCCCCAGGAGAGAGAGGCGTTGCTGCTCCTTGAGGGGGGCGTGGCAGGTGAGGCAGTCCGCCGCCTGCGGGGGGCTCGACCCCCAGAGCTCCAGGATCTGGCCGAACACGCCCGGCCCCATGGACTTCGCGTGGATGGTGGTCTTCCAGTCCTCGAACTGGGCCTTGTGGCAGAGGCCGCAGTCGCTGGGTTTGAGCGAGGCCTCCAGGGGAGAGAAACCCTTGGGCGGCGGCCCCTGCGGCGGGAGGGGGAAGGACCAGTAGCCCTTGAGGAAATCCTCCAGCCGGTTGAACTCCGCCGCGCCCCTCCCGGCGAGGAGGGCGAGGAGAGAGAAGGCAGCCAGCGCCCAGAAGAGTCTCTTCCGCATATTTTTCATTCTACCGGGTGTGCTTCTATCGAAAAAGAACACCCTGAGGAAAGAGAAAGGGCCCGTGGGCTTTCACCCCGGGCCTTTTCTCTTCACCAACTCGGAGGACAGTTTAGTCGAGCTTTGGCTTCTTGGCCTGGCAGGGGTTCAGGGTCTTGGCCTGCTCTGCCGTCAGGGTCTTGGCAAGGCAGGGGTTCAGGACCTTAGCCGCCTCGGCATTTAGCGTCTTGGCGGCGCAAGGGTTCAGGGTCTTGGCTGCACAAGGGTTCAAGGTCTTGGCCGCACAGGGATTCAGCGTCTTGGCGGCGCAGGGGTTCAGCGTCTTGGCGGCGCAGGGGTT
>JBHIBR010000406.1:0-2089 GCA_046759145.1 Nitrospinota bacterium
GCATTCCCGGGAGGTTCCGCTGCGGGTGGGCGAGACGTTGGTCCTTGCGCTGGGCGGGCGCTTTGCCTCCCGGAGTGTGGAAGGGAGAGTGCCCGAGGCGGGGGTCAGCCCCGGGGAGCGCATCGGCCAGCTCAACGTGGGAGGCGTTGCCGGCCACTACCGAAGGGCATGGCCCCAGGCCCCCACCCCTCTCCTCCGCGTGCTGGGGGGGGTGGACGGAGGGGGGGCTCCCCTCAACCTGCGCTCTTTGCGCCTCGTCGAGCCCTCGCCCCGGCTGGGTGGGGAACTGCCCCCCTGGGCGCTCGTGGTGGGCAGCGATATGGAGGTGGGGAAAACCACCGCCGCTTCCCTCCTGGCGGCGGGGCTCCGGGAGGCCGGCATCGCGCCCACCTTCCTGAAGGTGACGGGCACCGGCCGGATGCGCGACCTCTTCCGCGTCCAGCACGGGCGGGAGGAGGGCGCGCTGCGGCACAGGGAGGGCTTCGATTTCGTGGACGCCGGTTTCCCCTCCACTTGCGGACTCGACCGGGGGGACACTTGGTCCCTCTGCAAAGGGCTCCTGAGGTTCGGAGCCCGCGGGAGCGACTTCCTCATCGTGGAGCTCGCCGACAGCCCTTTCGACGACGCAAGCCGCTGGGTGCTGGAGGATGAGGAGCTGCGCGGCTATCTGGCCCGCCGGGGGGTGATCCTCTTCGCGTGCGAGAGCCTGGGGGCAGCGCCCCTGGTGGAGTGGCTGCGGCTGCGGTACCGATTGGAGGCACGGGAGCTCATCCTCACGGGCCCCGTGGCCAACACCCCCTCCTGGCGGAAGAAGGCGAGCCGCCTCACGGCGTGCCCCCCGGTGGCGAGTCTTCCCGCCCAACTCGCCGGGGCGGAGCAGGCGCGGGCTTCGGCGCGGGAGCTCGCGGCCGCGGCGCTGAAGGTGCTCCGGTGCAAAGGGGCGCTCGAAGCCTCCCTCTCAGGAGCTACGCCATGAGGCCCATTGCCTCCCGGCATCACCGCTCCGGCCCCCTCGGGCGCGCGCTCTCCCTCTACCGGCCGCCGCTCGGGGGCGGCCCCCGAGGCGGGACCACCCTGGAGGACGTGGCCGCTGAGTTCGACGGGCCTGCCGGGAGGCTGACCGAGAGCCTCATCCGGGCCCTCAATCGCAAGGCTGCCGATGACCCTGAACTCGCGCAGGAGCGCCTCGAGCCCCTGCCCCTGGGCCCCCTCCCCGCCCAGGTGATCCTCATCGACGCCTCCCCCAATCACCTTCCCCTCTCGCCCGAGACATCTCGGATAGCCCGGGAGTACTTCCGAGAGCTGGGCGCGGCCATCCCGGTCCACGTGGTGAACCGCCGCGAGGAACTCCTCGCCCGGGTCGCTCTGGACCCGGGGCGCACCCTCGTGCTGAGCCAGTGCGCCTCCCGTCAGGCCTACGACCGGGGGCTCGCCCAAGAGCTCACCAAGAGGGGCGTGGCAGTGGTCCCGGGCCCCCTCACGGCTCCGGGAGGGATTTTGTCGAACAAGCTCGCCACCTACGACCTGCTGAGCCGCAGCGGCGGGGAGCCCCTTGTCCCCCCTTACGCCCCGCTGGAGAGCGGCGGAGACGACCCGGCCCGCTGCGCCGCCGCCATCCTGGAGGGGGCCGACCGCCTGAGCCGCGCGTGGTCCTGCGGGGCCCTATGCTACAAACCGCCTGAGGGGGGAGGGGGTTTGGGGTGCTTTCAGCTGGGGCTGAGAGATGGGCGGTATTTTCTGCCCGATCTCAGCCGCTTGGGAGGGGGACCCTTCCAGGTGTGCCCCTACTACCCTCCCTTCTCGCCCGAGGACCCGGCCCTGGTGGCCGCCCTGGCCTGGGTGTTCCGCCGCTTCAAGCGTTCTCCCCTCACCGCGCGGGCCTACCTCCCTTTGGACCCGAGGGAGCTACTGCGACAAAACGGCGCTTCGCGGCTGCCCGACGCGCTCGCCGAGCTCCTCCGGGAGGGGGAGGCCCGGGGGGAGGGGCGCCACCTGCCCGCCCTCTTTTCCCGGGAAGAGGCCCTGGCTCGGCTGGCGAGCGCCATCGACCGATTCCAGCGCGAGTACGGCCGTCCGTACCGTCCCCTTG